>JBDSSR010000232.1:0-33059 GCA_039928675.1 Sphingomicrobium sp.
GAACCTCAACGACCTAAGCGCAGCAGACTATGAGCGCGAAGTCCTCCTCAATGAGCCGCTGCTCGAGCGGCTCGGCGGCGGCACCGACTGGCACTGGTACCGCTTTCCCTACCTCGCCGAGGGGGAAGATGCCGCCAAACGTGCCGAGATCCGGTCGTTCCTGGCGCAGCACGGCTATCGCATCGCGGCCGTCACCATGAGCTTTTCGGACTGGCAGTGGACCGCCCCTTACGCACGCTGCGCTGGGGCTCGCGACGCCCGCGCTGTGGCTGAGCTCGAGCGGATGTACCTCGAAGCGGCGGCTGCCGACGCCGACTATACGCGGATGGTTGCGGTCAGGCTCTATGGGCACGACATCCCCCACGTCGTCCTGCTTCACGTCGGCGCGATGACCGCACATATGATGCCGCGGCTGCTCAATCTTTACCGCACTCTGGGCTTTCGCTTCGTTTCGCTGGGCGAGGCAGAAGCTGATCCATCGTACGCTGAGGATGTTGATCCTCGCCTTGCGCCACGCAACCAGTTCTTCGCCGGCCGAGCCGTGGACAAGGGAATAAGCCTGGCCGCCGCACCGGATTATTCGGTTCGGCTCGGCGCGATTTGTCCGGGTTCCGGGCCTGCTGCTCCTAGTCCGTAACCGTGAGGGTAGCGGACTTCAGATCGACCGAATTGCCACCCGCCAGGATCGTAAAGGTTCCCGGCTCGACCACGCGTTTCATCTGCGCATTCCAAAGCGCGAAGTCCTGCGGATCGAGATGAAAGCGGATAGTTCGCTTTTCCCCGGGCGCGAGGGTCAGGCGCTGGAAACGCCGGAGTTCGAGCACCGGCCGGGTAACGCTCGCTGAGTCATCGCGGACATAGAGCTGCACCACCTCGTCCCCGGAGCGGCGACCGCTATTGGTGACGTCCACGTCAACCTCGGCTGGCTGATCGCTGCGGACGGTCGGCGTAGCAATCCGCGGGGCCGAGATGTCGAAGCTGGTGTAGCTGAGGCCAAAGCCGAACGGATAGAGCGGCGCTGTCGTGTCGAACAGATAGCCTCGCCGGGCGCTCGGCTTGTGGTTGTAATAGACCGGCAGCTGGCCGACCGAACGGGCGATGGTCACTGGCAGCTTGCCGCCGGGGTCAACCTTGCCGAACAGAACGTCGGCGACTCCGTGCCCGGTTTCCTGCCCAAGGTACCAGCCCTCGATCATCGCCGGTGCTTTTTCAGCAAGGAGGTTGACCGACAACGGGCGCCCGTTGAGGAGGACCACGACGGTCGGCTTGCCAAGCGCGAGGATTGCCTGGGCAAGGTCGTTCTGCTGGCCGACCAGATCGAGCGATGACCGGTCCCCGAGATGGGTTTCGGCCCAGCCCTCGCGGCTAGTCTGTTCGTTATCGCCAAGAACCATGACGACCACGTCGGCCTTGCGCGCAGCGATCACTGCCTCGGCGATCAGGCGTCGGTTTGTCGCCGGCGAAGCGAGTTTCACCTCGTCGCACGACCAGCAGCGACTATCGGTAATCCGAACCCCTTCCGAATAATCGACCGCGAAGTGCCCCTTTGCTTCTTCCTGAATGCCTTCGAGCACGCTCACGACATGGGTCGGCACGTCGCTATAGCCGCCGATCGGAGTGTCGCGGGCGTGCGTTCCGATGACCACCATCCGGCCAACGGTCGAAGCGTTGAGCGGGAGCAGCTGCTTGTCATTCTTGAGCAGCACGATGGCCTTGCCGGCAGCTTCTCGGGCAAGAGCGATGGCGTCCGGAGTCGCGGTTTTCGCCTGCGCGGTCGCCGGGTCGGGAAAGGGATTATCGAACAGGCCCGACTCGAACTTCAGCCGAAGCACCCGGCGCACGGCCTCGTCGACCAGGGCCTGCGGAACCCGGCCCTGACCGACCAGTGATGAAAGCTCGGCGAAACCTTCGGGGTCGGGCGTTTCTACATCGACTCCGGACTTGATCGCGCGCTCGGCTGCACCGGCGATGTTGCCGTACAATTTGTGTCGGCTTATCAGTTCGCGGATTCCGTAATAGTCGCTGACGACCGCGCCCTGGTAATTCCATTCGCCGCGCAGCACGCCGTTGAGAAGCCACGAATTTGCGTGCGACGGAATTCCGTCGATTTCATTGTAGGACGCCATCACCGAACGCACCGGATAGTCCTTTACGGCTTGTTCGAACGGCGGGAAGAAATCGGTCCGCAAGGTCCGCTCGCCAAGATCGGCCGGGCCGACGTTGGTCCCGTTTTCGGGTTGCCCGTGGCCGGTGAAGTGCTTGAGCGTGACCAGTACCTTGTCGGGAGCGAGCGGCAGGGTCGGGCCCTGGAAGCCGCGGATCGCGGCAAGTCCCGTCTGGGTGACGAGGTAGGGGTCTTCGCCGTAGGTTTCCTCGATCCGGCCCCACCGCGGATCGCGCGCAATATCGACCACGGGCGCCAGCGCCAGGAACGCGCCGCGAGCGCGCATTTCGCGTGCGGCGACAGAGAATACACGCGTAACCAGCTCGGGATCCCAAGCGCTGGCAAGTGCGATTGCCTGTGGGAAGCTGGTTGCTCCGCGCGCGACATAACCGTGGAGGGCTTCCTCGTGCATCAGGATCGGAATGCCGAGTCGCGTGCGCTCGACTGCCCAATGCTGGGCGGCGTTGATGTAATCAGCGGTGTCACGGGCGTCCCGTCCGACGGCCTCGGTCGCTCCGGCCGCGTTGTTACCCGCAGCGACGCCACGCTTGTCCGAAGGCCGCGCCATCCCGCCGATTCCATTCGGGAAAGCACGCGACGCGCTGTCGGCGGAAAATTGCCCGTCAGTCGCCTGAATTTTGGACTTCTGTTCCCACAGCGTGATCAGCTGCGACACCTTTTCGTCGAGCGTCATTCGAGCAAGCAAGTCCGTGACCCGGCGATCGACCGGTTGCGACGGATCCTTGTAAAGCAACCGCGATTGCTGCGCGACGACTGGAGCCGAAGCGACGGCTGTGAACAGTGCTGCAGCGGCTAGCCGCCGGCGAATGACGCGCATATGTCCGTGTCCCCTCAGATCACGATGGTAGCGCTAACCTAGCCCCGGCGGAGCGCTGGTCAATCGGCTTTGGTTGCAATGCGCAAAGCGCTCCCGTAGCTCGGCGGACGGGGGATTGGGTGGATGACGAAGGCGGGCCGCCGCAAGCGCGGTGCAAAGACGATCGAGGATGTTGCACATGCCGCCGGCGTTTCGGCGATGACGGTGTCGCGCGTCGTCAACCAGGTCAAGAACGTCCGGGAATCGACCCGCGCGGCGGTCCTCGAAGCGATCGAATTGCTCAATTATCAACCCAATACCGCAGCGCGAAGCCTCGCTGCTGGACAGGCCACGCATATCGGCTTGCTCTACGCCAACCCGAGCGCTTCCTATCTCGCGCAATTCCTTATTGGCGCCTTGCACGCGGCGCGAAGCGCGGGAGTCCATCTGGTCATCGAATCGTGCGAGTCGGAAGATGCCGACGAACAGGCCGAAGTCACTCGGCGATTTGCAACCAGCGACGTCGAAGGGGTCATTCTTCCGCCGCCGCTCTCCGAATCGCAGCCGATTATGGCCGAGCTCGACGCGATGGGCATCCCCATCGTCACGGTGGCGATGGGCGCGCCGCGCGACAACAGCCTCAACGTCCGCATCGACGATCGCGCCGCAGCCTATGAGATGACTCGCTATCTGCTCGACCTTGGCCATCGCGACATCGGGTTCATCAAGGGTCACCCCAACCATGTCGCTAGCACCGACCGCTACGCCGGTTTTTGCGATGCGCTTACCGAATCCGGCCTCGATTGCGATTCAGCCCCGGCCGAGCAGGGCTATTTCAGCTATCGTTCGGGCCTGACCGCGGGTGAGCGACTGCTCGCTCGGGCAAGGCGACCGACTGCGATTTTCGCGAGCAACGACGACATGGCGGCAGCGACGGTCAGTGTAGCGCACCGGCTGGGCCTGATCGTTCCCGACGATCTGAGCATCGTCGGCTTCGACGACACTGCGCTTGCGACGAGCGTCTGGCCCGAACTGACGACCGTCAAGCAACCGATCGCAGCGATGGCCGAAGCGGCGCTGGAGTTGTTGATCGCCGACTTGCGAGGAAACCGCGGCGGGGCCGGGCGCACATTCACCGAGCGCGTGCTCAGCCACGCGATGATCATCCGCGAATCGGCGGCCCGACCGCCAGGCTCGCGCAAGCTGGCGGCGAAGAATCAGGCGCGCTCCAGCTAACCGTTGCAAGTGCCTGATTTTGCGTGTTACCGCTAACAATGCTGGGCATCCAGCGAGGGGAGAGTTGAATGGTTGAAGCGAGCCCGCAGCGCGCGAACTTGGGCTTTATCGGCGCGATCGTCGCAGTTGCCACAATCGGCGGTTTTCTGTTCGGTTATGACAGCGGGGCGGTCAACGGCACTCAGGACGGCTTGACGCAGGCATTCAACCTCGTCCCAGGCAGCCTGTCGCCAAGCAATGGCCTCGGCTTTACCGTCGGGTCGCTGTTGATCGGCTGCTTCATCGGAGCTTTTTTTGCGGGCCGACTTGCCGACCAGATGGGGCGGCGCAATGTCATGCGGCTGGCAGCATTGCTGTTCCTGATCGGCGCGCTGGTTCAGGGGCTTGCGCACGATCATCTGCTGTTCGTTCTGGCCCGGATCATGGGCGGAATGGCAGTTGGCGCGGCCAGTATCCTTTCTCCGGCCTATATTTCGGAAGTTGCCCCAGCGAGCATTCGCGGGCGAATGACGACCCTCCAGCAGATCATGATCATCACCGGCCTGACCGGCGCATTCCTGGTCAATTATTTTCTCGCGCGTTCCGCGGGGCAATCGACCAACGCATTCTGGCACGGTCTCGAAGCGTGGCGTTGGATGTATCTGATGCAGGCAATCCCGGCAGCGATTTTTCTGGTCGCGCTGTTCTTCATTCCCGAAAGCCCGCGCTTTCTGGTTTCCAAGGGCCGCGACGATGAGGCGCGCGGCGTGCTTGCCCGGCTGTTCGGGTCGGATACTGCTTCGGCAAAGCTGGACGAAATCCGGGCGACCTTCAGCGCCGATCACCGGCCGCGTCTGAGCGATGTCCTTGCCCCGCCGGGGGCGCGCAATTTTGTCGGCATCCGGCCGATCGTGTGGGTCGGGATCATGCTCGCGGTGTTCCAGCAGTTGGTCGGGATCAACGTCATTTTCTACTATGGC
The DNA here is from genome assembly GCA_039928675.1 of Sphingomicrobium sp. Taxonomy (GTDB): domain Bacteria; phylum Pseudomonadota; class Alphaproteobacteria; order Sphingomonadales; family Sphingomonadaceae; genus Sphingomicrobium. Next base: position 5,177 of record JBDSSR010000232.1, read on the forward strand.
GCCACGCTTTGGCAGCTTGCCGGGTTCAGCGAGAATGATTCGCTGCTGATCAATATCGTGTCGGGCGCGGTCTCGATCGCGGCCTGTTTCGTCACCATCCTGCTGGTCGATAAGATCGGCCGAAAGCCGCTGCTTCTGATCGGTTCGGCGGGAATGGCGATCACCCTGTTCGTGATGGTCTATGCCTTCAGCCAGGGAACGCTCGACGCCACCGGAAAGCTGGTTCTTTCGGCGGACCTCGGCAAAGTCGCAGTGGTTGCGGCCAATCTCTATGTGATCTTCTTCAACGTCTCCTGGGGCCCGATTATGTGGGTCATGCTTGGCGAAATGTTCCCCAACCAGATCCGGGGATCGGCGCTTGCCGTTGCCGGATTCTTCCAGTGGTTCGCGAACTTCCTCATCTCGTTCAGCTTCCCGTCAATGGCGGCAAACCTCGGGCTGACTGCAAGCTACACCTTTTACGCAGTGTCCGCGGTCATCAGTTTCTTCCTGGTGCAGAAGTTCGTCCACGAAACGCGCGGCAAGGAACTTGAGCAGATGGAAGGCTGAGCAAGCGCTAAAAAGAGCATTCGGGAGAGGTCGAGGAGTGCGATGAACCGGACGCCGGAACGACCATTTCGATCGCGCGAATGGTTTGCCGCGCCAGAACGCTCGGACATGGCGGCGCTGTATCTCGAGCGGTTCATGAATTATGGACTGACCCGCGAAGAGCTGCGCTGTGGAAAGCCGATCATTGGGATTGCCCAGTCGGGCTCGGACATTGCGCCGTGTAACCGTATCCACCTCGACCTGGTTCACCGGATCAAGGCTGGAATCCGCGACGGCGGGGGCATTCCGATGGAATTTCCGGTCCATCCGATCTTCGAGAATTGCCGTCGGCCGACGGCCGCGCTCGACCGCAACCTTGCCTATCTTGGCCTTGTCGAAATTCTCAACGGCTATCCGATCGACGCGGTCGTTCTGACGACCGGGTGCGACAAGACCACGCCATCGGCGATCATGGCCGCGTCAACCGTCGACATTCCCGCGATCACGCTTAACGGCGGACCGATGCTCGACGGCTGGCACGACGGAGAGCTTGTCGGGTCCGGAACCGTCATCTGGCGTTCGCGGAGGCTGCTTGGCTCGGGCCAGATCGATGAAGATGAGTTCGTGCGTCGAGCCTGCGATTCGGCGCCTTCGGCGGGCCATTGCAACACTATGGGCACCGCCTCGACGATGAACGCGATTTCCGAGGTACTGGGCATGTCTTTGCCCGGCAATGCGGCGATCCCGGCGCCGTATCGCGAACGCGGCCAGATGGCGTATGAGACCGGCCGGCGAATTGTCGACATGGCTTATGAGGATTTGCGCCCCTCGAGGATATTGACTCGCGAAGCTTTCCTGAACGCGATCAAGGTCAATGCGGCGCTCGGCGGATCGACCAACGCCCAGCCACACATCGTCGCAATGGCCCGCCATGCCGGCGTCGAGATCGCGGTCACCGACTGGATGGAGCACGGCCATGACGTCCCACTGCTCGTCAACATGCAGCCGGCGGGCCAGTACTTAAGCGAACGCTTTCACCGCGCCGGCGGAGTCCCCGCGGTGATGTGGGAGCTGCTTCAAGCAGGGCTGTTGGACGGCACGCCCTTGACCTGCACCGGCCGATCCCAGGCCGACAATCTGGTTGGCCGCGAAACCACCGACCGCCAGGTCATTTTCAGCTGTGCCGAGCCACTCAGGGAAAAGGCCGGGTTCCTCGTGCTGTCGGGCAATCTGTTCGACTTCGCGATCATGAAGACGAGCGTCATCTCCGAGGATTTTCGCAAGCGGTATCTGGCGCGCGAGGGGCATGAAAACTGCTTCGAAGCGCGGGCAATCGTATTCGACGGATCGGACGATTATCACCATCGGATCAACGATCCGGCGCTTGCCATCGACGAGCATTGCATCCTCGTCATTCGCGGTTCCGGACCGCTTGGCTGGCCCGGTTCGGCAGAAGTGGTGAACATGCAGCCCCCCGACGCCTTGCTCAAACGTGGCATCCTGAGCCTGCCGACACTGGGCGATGGCCGTCAGTCGGGGACATCCGACAGCCCCTCGATCCTGAATGCGTCCCCCGAAAGCGCCGCTGGTGGCGGCCTGGCCTGGCTCGCGACCGGCGACATCGTGCGCATCGACCTTGATGGCGCGCGTTGCGACGCACTGGTAAGCGACGAGGAAATTGCCCGGCGTAAGGCCGAGATTCCTCCGCCGGTTCCGCCAAGCAACACGCCGTGGGAGGAACTCTACCGCGAGAAAACCGGGCAGTTATCCGACGGGGCGGTGCTCGAATTCGCGGTCAAGTATCGCGGGACTTCGGCCAAGGTGCCGAGGCACAATCACTGACCTTCACCTTCACGGAACCGCGAGCTCGAACACCGGCACCGGGAGCATGTCCTGGTCGTAGAGATTGAGCACGGGATAGTCCGACCAGCCGTAGCGGACCCGGTCCACGGCCTGGCCGTCGCCCGCGATGTGGAGCATGTTGCCGCTGACCTGCGCTGACGCATAGCGGCAGCCGGCCTTCGCCGGCCCGCACAGCTCGATCGCATTGGCGCTGGCGCCGCTCAGCACCTGAAGCGGTTTGTCGAACGAAATCACCAATCCGCTGCCGCTGCGGGCGACTTGCAGCGGCTTTGGCCCGACGGCACCACCGCTGCTCGCCGGATAGGCAACATGCTTTGCCGCCAATGCCAGGCGCTGCCCGACTTCCTGCTTGTTGGCGGGGTGAATGTCGTTGGGCTCGCCAAGGTCGATGGCGCTTGCCAGCTCGGCCCGGGAATCGCGCCCGACGGCTAGCCGCTGCTCGTTGATCAGCGCCGCCCAGCCACTCTCGACTGGGTGCGAAACCGGGGTCCCCCAACCGGCAAGCCCGACGATCAGGAACGGCAGCGAAGGATCCCGGAACTGGCTGCGCCAATTGCCCATCCACGCCGCGAGGCGCCGGTCGTAGCCCGGCTGCCCGACATCAGCCTCCCCCTGGTACCAGGCGACGCCCTTGAGGCCGATCGGCCCGAGCGGGGCGACCATAGCGTTATAGATGGTCGAGACGCCCGATGAGCCATCCCACGGAGCATTGGGCGGCTGACCGACCGAATCATCGATACGGGCATATTGCCAGCCCGACACGAGCGGCTTCGAATGGCCGTCGGCGAAGCGGAGCGCGAACTGGTCGGCCGGACCTGTAATTCCGCCGGGACCCCAGGCGTTTCGAACGAACAGCATGATGTCATTGGCACCAGGCTTCAAAGTGCCGGCAGCAATGGCGTAATTGCGCGGGTCCATCGGCGCATTTTTGCCTCCCACCGCGACGCCGTTGACGAACGTCTGGTCCATGTCGTCAATCGCGCTCATTGTAAGCGTCGCCGGCTGGGCCGCTTCGGCGGCGGTCAAATCGAATCGATCGCGGGCCCAGATCGACCCGATCCAGGGCTTCCATTCCGGCCCCCAAGAGTCCCAGTAGGAAAGTGATGGAAGGGGCTTCCACGCGATTCTATCGGAGTTGTGCCACGGCTCCTGGTCCGGCGGGTCGCCAGTCTTGGATCGCCACCAGCCCCCCCAGGTTTCGCCGAACTGTCGAACCGCGGCGCCTGGATCGGTTCGGTAGAGGTCGACGATTGCCGCATCCTTCGAACCGCCGCTGGCAGCGACCGACGCCTCGTTCATCCAGGCCCGGATCGGGGTTCCGCCCCAGCTGTCGTCAATCGCTCCGATCGGGACCTTCTGCGAGGCGCGCAACTCCCGCACCATGAAGTAGCAGGCGGCCGAGAAGTCCTTTGCCGTCTCGGGCTTGGTGCGTTGCCACGATGGCGGCTTGGCGAAGCGCGACTGTGCGGTGCTGGAAAGCTGCTGGGCGATCTTCATGAGGCGCAGGTCTGGGTCGTTCGCCCCTTGCACTTCGCCATCGCCGTTAAGCGTTCGGCGAAGCGGATATTCCATGTTCGATTGCCCCGAACACAGCCACACGTCGCCAATCGCGACGTCGTCGGCCGATGCGGTTGCGCCGTCGGCGCCAGTCACTGCGATGCGGTAGTGGCCCCCTTCGGGCGGGGTCGGAAAATTCGCGGTCCAGCGGCCCGATCGATCGGCGGTGGCCCGGCGAATCGCTCCGGCAAAGGCGATGCTGACGCGCTCACCCGGCGCTGCAATGCCGCTGAGCATGACCGGCTTGCCGCGCTGGATAACGGCGTGGTCGCCAAATTGCGGATCGATCGATGGTGCTGCAGCAGCGCTCGATGCGAGCAATGCGGCGAGGATCAGTACCGGATGAGCGGACATGGCACTCCTGGGGTGTCGACTTGGAACTGGAAAAGGTCACCGATCTGCGGCTGGCCGGCGATGACTTCGGCACTGAGCATCTGGCGGGCCGTGGTCGCGAACGCCGTCCTTAGCCCGTCGCCGCCGAACGCAATCTTGGTGATGTTGGCTACCGGGAAGCGCACTTGTTCGACGAGCTTGCCGTCCGGCGAATAACGCCGTGCTTCCCAGCCAGCATAAAGGCTTATCCAGACGCAGCCGTCGCTGTCGATCGTCGGACCGTCGGGATGGCCCTCGCCGGGGTCGATTTTGACGAATAGCCGGCGCTGGCCAAGGGCGCCGTCATTGGCGACCGGGACGGCGTCGATCGTGCCCTTGAGGGTATCAACGACGTACAGCGTCTGGCCATCGGGCGACACCGCCGGCCCATTGGTGATGGCGATGCCGTCGATCGCGGTTCGGGTGAGCCGGCCGTCGGCGAAACAGTAAAAGGCGCCGGTCTTGGCCGCTTCGCCATTGTCCATGGTGCCGAACCACAACCGCCCGAGCGGATCGACAACGCCGTCGTTGAGCCGGTTTCCAGGGAGTTCCGGTTCGACCTCCACGATCAGCGCGAAGTTGCCGCTGTCCGGATCGAAATGATGCAATCCTGACTGCAGCCCGGCAACGAAGCCACCGCGCTCGGCAGGCAGGATGAAACCGATTTGCTGCGGCGCCGTCCAGCTGTGCTTGTCGCCGCTTTGCGGGTCGAATCGATGAACGCGGTTTTTCTTGATGTCGACGAACCACAGAGCCTCGTCTCGCCCGTCCCACACCGGACCTTCGCCAAGCTCAGCCGCGACGTCCCACACATCAACAGGAGCGGTCGCGGCCATTCGATCAGCGCCAGCCGGCGTCTACGAAATATTCGTGGCCGGTGATGGCCCGAGCGTCGGCCGAAGCGAGGAATGTCACCAATGCTGCGACGTCCTGGGGAAGGAGGCGATGGTCGATGCATTGCGCGGCAACGATCCCGGCTTCGTCGTCCGGCGTGTACCATTGGTCCTGGCGCGGCGTCTTGATGTTGCCGGGAATAACGCAGGTGACGCGGATGTTGTCGCGGCCAAGATCCCGGGCAAGCGCTCGGGTCAGCCCTTCGATCGCGGCCTTGCAGGTCTGGTAGAGGACCAGTTCAGGGAGTGCGAGATGCCAACTTATCGAGCCCATGTTGATGATCGCCCCGCCGCCATTTGCGCGCATTCCGGGCGCCACCGCCTGCGCGCAGAAAAAATGGTGCTTGAGGTTCACGTCGAACCGGTCGTTCCAATAGTCCTCGGTGACTTCCGCAATCTTGTGTCGGTCGTCGTTGGCGGCGTTGTTGACGAGGATGTCGAAGGCGCCGTCGCGTTCGACCGTTTCGCCGATCCAGCGCGTGACCGTCGCCCCGTCCCTGAGGTCCAGTTTCTCGAACGCAGCGCCGGTTTGCCCGGCCAGTGCTCGCGATTGTTCCTCGGCCACATCGACGAACGTCACGCTCGATCCCTGGCGCACGAACGCTTCGACCAGTCCCGCGCCGATACCCGATCCGCCGCCGGTGATCAGCACCCGCTTACCGCGCAAACTCGGATATTGAGCGCGCAAGTCATTCACTTCGTTCAATTCCCTCAACCCCCGATGTAGACCGTCTTGGTCTGCGTGTAGAATTCGACCGCAGCAAAACCCTGTTCGCGGGCGCCGTAGCTTGACTTGCGCGTGCCGCCGAACGGGACGTGATAATCAACCCCCGCGGTCGGCAAATTGACCATCACCATGCCCGCGCGAATGGCCCGGCGGAAATGCCGCGCATGCTTGAGCGAATTGGTCACGATGCCCGCGGACAGGCCGAAGTCACCGCGGTTGGCGATCTCCAGCGCTTCGTCATAGTCACGGACCCTGACGGTGCTTGCGACCGGACCGAACACTTCTTCGCAATTGATGCGCTGGTCGGGCGCGGTATCGGAAATGACGGTCGGTGCCATGTAATAGCCGCGCTTGCCGAGCGTCAGCGCATCGCCTCCGGTCATCACGGTGCCGCCTTCGTCGCGGGCAATCGCGACGTAGCGCAGGTTCTGCTCGAGCTGCTGCTCGCTGACCGCCGGTCCGATTTGCGTTTGCGGATCGAGCGCGTCGCCCACTCGGAGTGCGCGGGCACGTTCGGCGAGCGCTTCGACGAAACGATCGTAAATCCCGTCCGTGACAATGATTCGCGACGATGCGGTGCAGCGCTGGCCTGTGCCGAAGAACGCACCGTCGATCGCGCACGTCACGGCGCGCTCAAGGTCCGCATCGTCAAGCACGACGAGCGGGTTCTTGCCGCCCATTTCCAGCTGCACCCGAGCCTGGCGTTTCATCGCTCCTTCGCCAACGCTTGCGCCGACGCCCTGGGACCCGGTGAAGCTGATCCCGTCGATGCCGTCATGACCGACGATTGCGCGGCCGACGTCACCGTCGCCGATGACGAGGTTGAACACCCCCGGGGGCGCTCCAGCTTCGATCAGGATTGCGCCCAGTGCATGGGCAATTGCCGGCGTTAAGGTGGCCGGTTTGATCACAACCGTATTGCCGAATGCGAGGGCAGGGGCCGCTTTCCATGCCGGAATTGCGATCGGGAAATTCCAGGGTGTAATCAGTCCGAACACACCGACTGCTTCACGATGAGTTTCAACGTCGATCGACGGGCGCGTCGAATCGAGCGTCTGGCCGTGGCGGCGAAGCGCTTCCCCGGCAAAATATTTGAGGATTCGCGCTGCCCGCATGACTTCTCCGGTGCCCTCGGCGAGAGTCTTGCCTTCTTCGCGCGACAGCAGCGCTCCAAGCTCCTTGGCGCGGCTCATCACAAGTGAGCCTGCCTTGTCGAGAACGTCGGAGCGCACTTCCGGGGACGCCTGCGACCAGGCGGGGAAGGCCGTGCGCGCGGCGTTGACTGCGTCATCGACGTCGGCCGCGCTACCCTTGGGATAGCGGGCGACGATGTCGTCGAGGTCGGAGGGATTGATGCTTTCGCCGAGGGCTTGGCTGCTGGCTTCACCCCCACGCGTTTCGCCGCCGATCAAATGGGATAGTGTGTCGGTCAAGTACCTGCTCTTTCGGTTGGTGTGAGAAGCCCGCGGGCAAAGAGGTTGTGCATCAGGGCACGCGTTCCGAACCGCCACGGCGGAGCATCGCGCGATGTCGAAACGCGGTTTGCAAGAGTGCCGAGGCGCGGCGCCGAAATACGCACTTCGTCGCCAAGCTTGTGAGTGAACCCGCGACCGGGTTCATCGCGGTCCTGGGTTGGTGCGAACAGCGTCCCGAGGAACAGCGCGAAGCCGTCCGGATACTGGTGTTCGCTCATCGCCTGGCGAACCAATTCTTCAGGATCCCGGCTGATCTCGCTCATTCTGCTCTGACCGGTCAGGTGAAAATCGTCGGGCCCGATAATTTCGAGCTCGACGACGGCGGATCGGACATCGTCGAGCGTGAAGCCGTCATCGAACAGGCGGATGAACGGTCCGATCGCGCAGGATGCATTATTGTCCTTGGCCTTGCTTAGAAGGAGAGCGCTGCGGCCCTCGAAATCACGCAAATTGACGTCATTGCCGAGCGTAGCGCCGCGGATTCCGCCCTTGCTGTCAACGACCAGCACGACCTCGGGCTCGGGATTGTTCCAGGTCGAATCCGACCGGATGCCGATGTCGGCCCCCCAGCCGACGCTCGCAAGCGGCGCGGTTTTGGTGAAAATTTCCGCATCGGGCCCAATCGCCACTTCAAGATATTGCGACCACAGGTCGTCCTCGATCAGCGCCTGCTTGAGCCGCTCGGCGGGTTCGCTGCCCGGTACAACCGAACGGATTGCGCCGCCGATACGCTGTTCTAGCTTTTCGCGAATTGCTGCCGCATGCCGAAAATCGCCGCGCGCCCGCTCTTCGATGACGCGTTCGATCGCCGAGATCGCGAACGTTACGCCGGCCGCCTTGACGGTTTGCAGATCGATCGGCGCAAGAAAGCGCTCCCGGGGCATTTCGCAAAGCTCGTCGATGCTGCAAAGCCGCTCGCCGGGGACGTCGGCCGGCTGCGCGACATCCATCAAATCAGCGATCGTCGCCGCTGCTCGCGACACGTCATGAACTTCGCCATCGCGAATCAGCACCGGCGTCGGTCCGACGTCGAGCAACAGCCGCCCGGCGAGCGTAGCCTGAGCGAAGTCGACGGGCAGCATCGAAGCGGAAAATTGCATGATTGAAGGGTGAATCGCGCTCACGTTTGGTAGCGCTACCAATCGTCCCGCGAGCGGGCTAAAGTCAAGCCGTCAGGCGTTCTTCACGAAGCGCCGGGAACCTGGGGAGACCAAGCATGATTCGTCGACTGCACCGCTATGCCATGACTGCGGTCATCGCGATTGCCACAGCGGCACCCTATGCCGTCGCGGCCGCGCCAGCGCGCCCGTGGACGAACCAGCAGTTGAGTGCCGCAGAACGCGCGCGCCTCGTTGTGCGGGCGATGACTCGCGCCGAAAAGCTGACCATCGTCATGGGCTATTTCGGAACCGACTTCCCGTCGAAAAATTACAAGGCGGTCGATGGGGCGATCCAGGGCACCGCCGGCTACGTTCCCGGCATCCCGCGCCTTGGAATCACGCCTCAGTGGGAGACGGACGCCGGCGTCGGCGTCGCAACTCAGGGGGGCGCCAAGGTCAAGCCACCGCACACTTCATTGCCCTCGGGTCTTGGAACAGCGGCGACGTGGAACCCCGACATTGCGTTTGCCGGCGGCCGGATGATCGGCTCGGAAGCGCGCTCGTCGGGATTCAATGTCCAGCTTGCCGGAGGCGTGAATTTGCTGCGCGATCCGCGCAACGGCCGAAATTTCGAATATGGCGGGGAAGACCCCTTGCTTGCAGGCACCATCGTTGGTTCGGAGATCGCCGGCATTCAGTCGAATAACATCATTTCGACGATCAAACATTATGCCGTCAACGACCTCGAAACCGGGCGTTTCTATCATGACGCGCAGATCGACCCAGCGGCCGCCAGGATGTCCGATTTGTTGGCATTCCAGTTTGCCATCGAACGCGGCGACCCGGGATCGGTGATGTGCGCCTACAACCGCATCAACGGCAGCTATGCGTGCGAAAACGACTGGCTGCTCAACCAGGTGCTCAAGACGGATTTCGGATTTACCGGATATGTGATGTCGGATTGGGGCGCGGTTCACAGCACCGTTGAAAGCGCTAACAACGGGCTCGACCAGGAGTCGGGCGTTCCGTTCGATGACCAGAATTATTTCGGGAAGCCGCTTACCGAAGCGGTCGCGGCGGGCAAAGTTTCCACCAGGCGTCTCGACGATATGGCCAGTCGCATCCTGCGCGCGATGTTCGCGCATGGAGTGATCGACAATCCGGTCAAGTCCGGGCCGATCGATCGCGCCGCAAATGCCGCGGTTTCGCGAAGCGACGCGGAACAGGCGGCGGTCCTGCTCAAGAACGAGCACGGACTTCTTCCGTTGCGTGCGGATATTCGGCGGATCGTGCTCATTGGCTCATATGCAGATCGCGGCGTTCTTTCGGGCGGTGGTTCCTCGCAGGTCTATCCTGAAGGACTCAACGCCGTTCCCGGGCTTGAACCGACGGGCTGGCCGGGGCCGGTTGTCTATTTTCCCTCCTCGCCGATGGCGGCCATCCAGGCGCTTGCTCCGGGCGCTTCGGTGACGTTCGTCGATGGCAAGGACCCGGCCGCTGCGGCCCGGGCCGCCGCCGGCGCCGATGTCGCGCTGGTCTTCGTCAATCAATGGACCAGCGAATCGATCGACGCTCCGGTGGTTCTGCCGGACAATCAGGACGCTCTGGTCGATGCCGTCGCGTCAGCCAATTCGAATACCGTCGCGATCCTCGAAACCGGCGGCCCGGTGCTGATGCCATGGGCCAGGCGTGTGCCTGCGATATTGGAGGCCTGGTATCCGGGATCGGCAGGCGGAGAGGCCATTGCCAACCTTCTATTCGGGCGCGTCAATCCTTCGGGTCATCTGCCCGTGACGTTCCCTGTCGACGAAACGCAGCTACCGCGGACGGTTCGTCCTGGCACCGGGCTGCCCGACGGGCAGATGTTCTCGGTCAATTATTCGGAAGGCGCCGCGGTCGGTTACAAATGGTTCGACGCCAAGGGGTTACAGCCGCTGTTCCCATTCGGCCACGGGCTGTCGTACACCCGCTTCAGCTACAGTCCTGTCAGCGCGCTGGCCAATCCGGACGGAAGCGTGACCGCTGCATTCACAGTCCAGAACAGCGGCGGCGTGCAGGGCATGGATGTGGCGCAGGTCTATGTGTCGGCGCCGGCCGGGGTGTTCGAGGCGCCACGGCGGCTGGGCGCTTTCCAGAAGGTGGACCTGGCCCCCGGGGCATCGCAGGCAGTGACCGTCACGATTGATCCGCGGTTGCTCGCGACCTTCGATCAGGCGGGTCACCGCTGGATCATCGCGCCGGGAACCTATCGCGTGTCGCTGGGCGAATCCTCGCGCGATATTCGCAGCGTTGCGGATGTCGCCGTGGCGGCGATGACTCTCCCGGCGAACTGGCGTCCGGGACAGGCAGCCGCTGCCCCAGCGCCGCAGCACGGCGAGCGAGGTCGATAATCACCAGTCCGTTACGCGCGCTCGCCGGATCGACGGGAGCCGGCGAGCCGTCAATCAGCGCGGCAGCCACTGCTTCGTAAAAGGCGCGATAGTCGCCGCGCTCGTTCGCAATGGTGACGGTCGATCCGTCGGCCAGGGTCATCACGCCATCGCGCGGGTCATGCCCGAACGAAGGGTCGTTCGGGTCCATCCCGCTCTTGAGCTGCGATTCCTGGGGATCGAGGCCGTGCTTGACGAAGGAGCCGTACGACCCGTGAACCGCGAAACGCGGGCGCGGGTCGGCGATCAGTGTCGAACAGCGCAGGCACACGCGCCTCGCGCCATAATGAAGCGTCAGGTCGAAATAATCGTCGACCGCCGCGCCGTCGCGCTGGGCGAGGACGTCGGCGCTGACGGCTTGTGGCATCCCGAACAGCTCGAGCGCCTGGTCGATCATGTGTGAGCCAAGGTCGTCGAGCACTCCGCCACCGGCGACGGGCACTTCGCGCCAGCCACGCTTGATGGCGGGGCGGAAGCGATCCCAATGAGCTTCGAACAAGGTCGTCTCGCCGAGGCGCGGGAGAAGCTTGCGGACGGTCAAGAAGTCGCTGTCCCAGCGCCGGTTATGGAAGACCGTCAGGACGCGATTGGTGTCGCGCACGCGTTTTATCACGCTATCGGCCTGCTCAGTAGTGACCATGAACGGCTTGTCGACCACGACATGCTTGCCGGCGTCGAGCGCCGCGACCGCCAGTTCCGCGTGAGTGCTGTTGGGCGTGGCGATGACGACCAGGTCGCACCGGTCGAACAGCGCGTCGATCGTTTCCACCCGCCCCGGCGCGTCGCGCGAAGTCAGGATCGCGGTCAGCTCCATTCGCTCGCACGCCTTGACCAGCGGCGCGTGAAACACCGATCCGGCCAATCCGTAGCCCGCCAGCCCGACCCGGATCACGGAGCCCCGCACTGATCCTGCGGAACCGTCGCGCTGAGAATCCGCGCATCGGAAATCGTCAAGCCCAGACGGCCGCTCGTCGTGATCGAAAGCGCGACGTCGAGCTTCGCCATCTCTGCGCCGCCGCGCTCAAAGCAGCCGAGCGGGACGGCGAGGGTCCGCCATTGGCCTGGCGGTGCAGCCCGCACGGCGCTGCCGATCGCGACCTGCGCGGTCCCCATGCCAATGGTCACCGGAGCCGTCGGGGGACTGTCCACGCGATAATCGACAACGAGGCTGAGCTGGCCGGTGGTTTCGCGCGATACGTCGAGCAACGGCCTGGCTTGAATGATCGCGCTAGCGGTCCCGGTGCCGCTCCAGCTGAGTTGACGCGAGTCTTCCTGCGAACGGCGATCAACGCCCTTCATCGCGACGCTTGTGGGCGGCGTTGCAGCGAAGCTCCAGCCCTGCGGCACGGTGCCGCGCCCGAAGAGCACGCCTTCGGGCAGACCGCCCCCCGCGGGGCGGTCCTCGCTTAGCGCGGCAACATCACCAGGCTGGGCGTAGCGAAGCCCGTATCCGAAGGCGAACAGCGGGTCATAGGGCTTGTCGCCGACATTAAGCGCCGTCTGGTCGGCGCGCCTCGGCCAGCTGTAGCTCAGCTTGCCGTGGAAATCGTTTCGAACGCCGCCCTGTGCTGCGCGGAAAACAACATCGGCGATGCCGCCTCCTTCGCCGCCCGGAAGGAACGCCGCGACGAACGCATCGGAAGCGTTGAGCTCGGGATTGACCCACATCGGCCGGCCCGAAAGAAAGATGGATACGGTCGCAATGCCAGCGGCCTTGAGCCGCCGCAGCAGATCGAGGTCCTTCTTGTCGGCCGGGCTATATTCGAGCGAGCGGGGTCGATCGCCGACGAACTCGGCATAGGGATCCTCGCCAAAGACGACGATGGCGACTTCGGGCTTGGCCGCAAAGCTGCCGTCGACGCTGAGCGTGGCGTGGCCACCGGCCGATTTCACCGCCTCATCGATGCCGCTCCAGATGGACTGGGCCCGGGGGAAGTCGGCGTTGGTCAGGCCGGTCCCTTGCCAGCTGATTGTCCAGCCGCCCGATTGTTTGGAAATATTGTCGGCTCCGTCGCCTGCAACCAGCACGTTCAGCTTTGGCGAGAGCGGCAGCAGGTTCGCGCGGTTCTTCAATAGCACGAGCGATTCGCGGACGGCCTGGCGCGCAACGGCGCGGTGATCGGGAGCGCCAAGCAGCGCGAAATTGCCGGCGCCCGGGCGAGACGAAGGCGGACCCTTTTCGAACAGATGTGCGCGCAGCTTGACGCGCAATATCCGGCGCACCGCGTCGTCAATCCGGCTCATCGGAATTTCGCCCGACTTGGCCTCAGCAAGCGTGCTTGCGTACAGGCCCTTCCAGCTATCGGGAGCCATCAGCATGTCGAGCCCGGCGTTATACGCCGCGGAGCAGCTCGTCGCCGTGCACCCGGGGACCTGGCCGTGTGCGTTCCAATCGCCGACGACCAGTCCATCGAAGTGCATGTCACCCTTCAATGCACCGGTCACGAGCGCCTTGTTGGAATGCATTCGCTGGCCGCGAACACTTGAAAAGCTGACCATCGCCGACTGCACGCCGGCCTCGATTGCGGTGATGTAACCAGCGCCGTGGATATCGCGCAGCTGCCGTGGCGTGGAAAGATTGTCACCCTGGTCCTTGCCGCCGTCTGTCCCGCCGTCACCGACGAAATGCTTGGCGGTTGCAACGACTCGGCCGGGCCCGAGAAACGACCGGGTCCCGGGGCGCCCCTGCAGGCCCTCAACCATCATTCCCGCATAGGATCGTGTTACCGACGGATCCTCCGAGAACCCTTCGAACGTCCGGCCCCAGCGGTCGTCGCGAACCACGGCCAGAGTCGGCGAGAAGTCCCAGTCGAACCCCGTCGCCGTCATTTCGCTTGCAGTTACTTCGCCGATTCGCCGGATGAGTGCCGGATCGCGCGTCGCGCCAAGCCCGATGTTCTGCGGGAATATCGTGGCTCCAACTAAGTTGGCGTGGCCGTGGACCGCGTCGATCCCGTAGATCAGCGGGATTTTCTCCCCCGCCCACTTGGCCGATTTCGAGGCGTTCCAGAATGCGTCGGCTTGCGCCAGCCAATCGGCGGGAGCGGCCTTTTCATTGCCGCCCGGCGAGCTGTTGCCTCCGGCCAGGATCGATCCGAGCTTGTAGTCGCGCACCTCTTGCGGCGTGACTGCCGAGATATCGGCCTGAACCATTTGCCCGACCTTTTCCTGCAAGGTCATCCGGCGAAGAATTCGGTCGATCCGGATTTCGATTGCGGGGTTCTTGTGGACCCTGCTGTGAACCGATGGCCAGCGAACCTGCTGAGCTGCAGCTCCACTCGTCGCGGCCAGTAGCGCCGCGGCAATCGCAATTTTTCGCGCCATTCGAACAACTCTCCCCAGAATGCTTGACGGAAGGCTAATTGATAACGCTATCATCCGGCAAGGATAGCCGTTGGAGAGTTTGGTTATGCGCATCGTAAAAGGCATGTTGGCAGGGCTGTTTGTCGCGTTCGCAGCGCTTCAGACGGCGGGTTGCGCGACGGCGACTGGGCCGATTGCTCCAGCGTCAATCGCTGCGTCCGATCAACCGTTCCAGCGCGGCGTTAACGTGCTTGGTTACGATCCATACTGGACCGCCTCGGGCGAGCGCCGGTTTGAATGGCGCCACTTCGCGGAAATTCGGAAGGCCGGCTTCGATTTCGTCCGGGTCAATCTCCAGGCGTTCAGCCACATGGATTCCGACAACCGGCTTGATCCGGTTTGGCTCGGCAAGCTCGATGACGTGGTCCGCGAAGCCCAGGCCGCGGGTCTTGGAGTGATCCTCGACGAGCATGATTTCGATGTCTGTTCGACGGATGTCGCGGCGTGCACGACCCGGCTGTCCGCCTTTTGGACGCAGGTCGCGCCGCGCTTTGCCAATGCCCCGCGCAATGTTGCGTTCGAACTGCTCAACGAACCGCATGACAAGCTCGACGCGGCGACCTGGAACGCGATGATTCCGCCGCTTCTGGCGATCGTCCGCCCGTCCAATCCGACGCGGATCGTGGTGGTTGGTCCGACCAGCTGGAACAGTTTTCGCGAATTGCCCGACTTTCGGCTCCCGCCCGATCCCAATTTGCTCGTCACCTTTCATTATTACGATCCGTTCCACTTCACCCACCAGGGCGCGGGCTGGGCTGGCGATGTGAAAAACCTCCACGGGGTCGTGTGGGGCAGCGCCGGCGACAAGGCCTCGGTTAGCGCGGACTTCGACAAGGTTGCTGCCTGGTCGGCGGCAAACCATCGGCCAATCCTGCTCGGCGAGTTCGGCGCGTACGACAAAAGTGGCACTCCGCTCGACTTGCGGGTCGCTTATACCGCTACGGTGCGGAGCGAGGCCGAGCGCCACGGCTTCGGTTGGGGCTATTGGCAATTCGAAGGCGATTTTGTGGTTTGGGACATGGCCAACCAGCGTTGGGTTGAGCCCATTCGAAGGGCGCTCATCCCCTAGATCGGATAATGACCCGGTTCGCCCGCGATGGTGATCCAGCGAAGTTCGGTGAAGGCGTCGATTCCGGCCTTGCCTCCGAACCGGCCGTAGCCCGAGGCGCCGGTGCCGCCGAACGGCATTTGCGGCTCGTCGGCAACCGTCGGCCCGTTGATGTGGCAAATCCCTGAGCGGATCCTGCGGGCGACCTTGAGGCCGCGCGCGGTGTCGCTCGTAAAGACCGAGGCAGACAGACCATAGGCGCTGTCGTTCGCGACGCGGATGGCCTCCTCCTCATCGGCAACGCGAATGATTCCGACGACCGGGCCAAAGCTTTCGTCATGATAAAGCCGCATTATCGGGGTCACTGCGTCGATCACCGCCGCCGAACCGGAGGCGATCCGCCGGGCTCCGTGGCCGAGCGCGTCGTCGATTAGCGCGGCGACGCTGGCTTGCGCAGCTTCGTCGATCTGCATTCCGACCGCCGGCGCGGGCATGGCCTGGGCCTTTTCCGCAAGCCGCCGGGCGAATTCGTCGGCTACTGAATCAACCACGATCAGCCGCTCGGTCGACATGCATATCTGGCCCGCGTTCATGAAAGCGCCGAACGCGGCCGCGGCCACTGCTTCGCCAAGGTCGGCATCTTCGAGCACGATGAGGGGTGCCTTGCCGCCAAGTTCGAGCAGGACGGGCTTCAATTGGGCCGCGGCGCGTAAGGCGACGATCTTTCCGACCGCGGTCGATCCGGTGAAATTGATTCGCCGGACAGCGGGATGATCGATCAATGCTCCAACGACCGAAGCGGCATCTTCGGGTGGGTTTGTGACGAGATTGACCACGCCCTTGGGTAGACCGGCGTCGGCAAAGGCCTCGGTGATCAGTGCGTGCGTTTTGGGACAGCGTTCCGACGCCTTGAGGATGACGCTGTTGCCGCACGCCAGCGGCATTGCGATCGCCCGGCAGCCGAGGATCACCGGCGCGTTCCACGGGGCAATTCCAAGAATCACGCCGACCGGCTCGCGAAGTGCAAGCGCAAGCACGCCCGGCTTGTCGGAAGGAATGACCTCGCCGCCGATCTGGGTGGTGAGTGCCGCGGCCTCGCGAATGATGCCGCAGCCGAGCATGACATTGAAGCGCGCCCAGGGCTCGGACGCGCGAACCTCCGTGGCCATGAGTTCAACGAAGCGATCGGCGCGCTTTTCGAGCGCGTCGGCGGCGCGGTTGAGCATCGCCCGCCGGATGGTCGGGCCAAGTGCGGCCCATGCCGGAAAGGCTGCGGAGGCGGCCTCGGCCGCGACGGTCACGGGATGCGCCATGGGTCGCTCGCTACAGCGATCGGAACGCCAGGGATAGCGAACGTCACGAAATGCCAGTCGCATCCGTTCCGGACCGTTGCTTCAGTGATCACTCACTTTGTTGAGCCACCTTCGGATCATGCCAGGCGCGCATTTCGACATCCGGCTTAGACCTCGGGAACTTCGCAGGCGCGTTGTCCTCCCGGCCCGCGTTCGCTCAGGCGTCATCTGGAGCGATGCCTGCATTCTCAACCTATCAACCCGCGGAATGATGATCCAGGCGGGCCGGGCATCGACCATGGACGGCCTGATCGAGCTTCGCCGAGGGCCGCACATCATCGTCGCAAGAGTGGTCTGGCGCGACGGACTTCGCATCGGGTTGCAGGTCGATGACCCGTTGCCCGTCTGCGATATTCTGGCGCTCGGAAAAGATCGCGGGCTTGCGCTAACCGCGGTGGATTCGCTGCTCGTTGACCGGCGCAAGCAACCGCGCGGCAACGAGGCCAGCCGTCTACGCGGGCGCGCAATCGAATTTGCAAGCATCGCCATCATCGCGACGACGATGTGCCTGGCAAGCCTTCAGATGGTTGAGGCAGCCTTCGCACGGCCTCTTGCCCAGGTGCAGGCAGCGCTTTCGGATTAGCGCGCGGTTGCAGGCCGCGCTTTTGATTTAAGCTGCGGTCGTTTCGAGAAAGCGTGCAAGCGCGTCGCTGCCACCGATCCGCTTACCGTCGATAAAAACCTGGGGGGTCGCATCGACTCCCTCCTTGTCCTTATAGGCGTCAACCTCTTCGCGCGTTGTCAGGAGATGCTCGTCAATCTCGAACCCGGCGTCTTCCAGCAACTGCCTGGCGCGCAGCCCGTAGGGGCACTCGTGATCGGAAAGCTTCATTCGATACAATGTGGCTTTGCGTGTCATGCGCGGCTCAATGCGCGAGAACCGCGATGGTTGCCACTCGCTGCGCCCTAACAGCCGCGCTATGGGCGAGGGTGATGACCAATCCCCCAGATCCGATCGGCCCGATGAACCCGCTTTACGTCGGAATGCGAACCAGCGTGTTCGAGCGCATGTCGCTTGCAGCGGCGCGCTTCGGTGCAGTGAACCTTGGCCAGGGTTTTCCCGATTTCGGCTGGCCTGACGCCATTCTCGAAGCCGCCGCCAGAGCGGTGGTGCAGGGGTCGAACCAATATGCACCCTCGCGCGGACTTGCCGAGCTGCGCCTGGCAATCGCGGCACATTATCAGCGCCATTTCGGCGAGGAGCTGCACGCCGAGCAGGTTTGCGTAACCAGCGGAGGGACCGAGGCGCTTGGCGCCGCGATCCTCGCCACCGTCTCGCCGGGCGACGAGGTGATCATCTTCACGCCCGCCTATGACAGCTATGCGCCAATGATTCGCCGGGCCGGCGCGATTCCCGTCGAAATCGCGCTTGAGCCGCCGGCATGGCGCATCGAACGCGACGCCATTGCCGCCGCCGTCACGCCGCGGACCCGCGTCATGATATTCAATAACCCCCAAAACCCCACTGGACGGCTGTTCGACGAGGCGGAGCTGGAAACGGTCGCAGCGAGCGCTCGCGAACATGGCCTGATCGTTATTGCCGACGAAGTGTGGGAGCATATTGTGCTCGACGGGCGACGATTCACGCCGATCGCCAGTCTTCCGGGAATGGCGGAGCGCGTGATCAAGGTCGGCTCGGCGGGCAAGATATTCTCGCTTACGGGGTGGAAAGTCGGCTGGCTGGTTGCAGCGCCGGAGCTTGCCGGGGTTGTTGCCCGGGCCCACCAGTTCCTGACCTTCTGCACGCCGCCCAATTTGCAGTCGGCGGTCGCATTCGGGTTGAATGAAGGCGATGAGTGGATCCAGCCGATGCGCGAACGATTCCAGCGCGCGCGGAACCGGATGACTCAAGGGCTTGCCAACGCCGGCTTCGCCGTCCTCGATTGCGCTGCGACCTACTTCCTGTGCGTCGATCTCGCCGCATCCGGTGTCAGTATTGACGACGAGAGTTTCGCAGCGGCGGCGGTCGAAAAGGCAGGGGTGGCGGTGGTGCCGCTGTCGCCGTTCGCTGAAAGCGACCCCAGCCGGCACCTGGTTCGGCTCTGTTTCGCAAAGGGCGACGAAACGATCGACGCCGGGGTCGCAGCGATGGCCAAGGCCCGCGACATGTTGTCTTGAGCCGCGTCCATCGCCGAGCGCGCGCCGGCTAAGGCTTCGCTGGAACCCCGGGTTCGGACTCGCTCCAAAGCGCCGACTTGTGTTTGGCGATCATTTCCGGCCAACGGTGCTGGAACGAGTCGATCCAGGTCTGGAGCTCAGCGGGGTCGAGCGGCACCGAAATCAGATAACCCTGGACGACGTCGCAGCCAAGATCGCGAACCGCACGCAATTGCTCGATCGTCTCGACGCCCTCCGCGGTCGCGGTCAGTTCAAGCCCGTGGGCAAGCCGGACGATCGCCTCGATAATCACCTGGCAATCGTGGGAATGGGTCACGTCAGCAACGAACGCCTTGTCGATCTTGACCTCGGTGAAGGGAAGTTGGCGAAGCTGCATCAGCGACGAGTAGCCGGTTCCAAAATCGTCGATCGCAAGCCCGATGCCCTTGATCCTGAA
Source organism: Sphingomicrobium sp. (assembly GCA_039928675.1). Lineage (GTDB taxonomy): Bacteria > Pseudomonadota > Alphaproteobacteria > Sphingomonadales > Sphingomonadaceae > Sphingomicrobium. The sequence continues at coordinate 24,438 of JBDSSR010000232.1, forward strand.
GCGGGTCAGAGTGTCCATTAGTTTGACCAGCGGCTGGGTAGCGCCTTCGGTCAGTTCCAGCACCAGCCGATCCATCGGGACGCCAAGGCTGCGGCACATGCGCTCGACGAGGTCGGGGAAATCGAGGTGCTGGAGGCTCAGGGCCGAAATATTAAAGGCGATGCAGGTGTCGATCCCCGCGTCGCGCCAGTCGAGCCATTGGCGAAGGATCGTCCGCAAGCCCCAATGGGTGAGGTCGTCGATGAGACCATGCTCTTCGGCCAGCGGGACAAAGCGCGACGGCTCTACCGGGCCAAGGTCCGGATCGTCCCAGCGAACCAGCGCTTCAACCCGAGTCAGACCGCCGTCGCGAAGCGAGACTTTGGGCTGATAGACCATGTGCAGCCGCTGCTCGCGCAGCGCATTTTCGAACCCGCCAAGCAGGCTTGCCTCGTCGCCAGCCTTCAAGCCATTGTGGCCTTGAGTGCGGTGAGCACCTCCTCGAGCACTTCGAACCGCACCGGCTTTTCAACCGGACCAGCCATGCTCAGGCCAAGCGCCTCGCCCAGGCGAAAGGCGGATTCGAGCACTCGGCGGTCAAAACCGCTGAAGATGAGGACTGGAGCACGATAATCCTGTTCAGCGAGAAAGCGGAGCAATTCGACCCCGTCCATGCCAGGCATTCCAAGGTCGAGCGCAACCATTTGCGGGCGATTGGCGAGGAATGCTTCGCGGAACTCATCATCCCGCTGGGTCACCTGCGGAGTGAACCCGCTTTCGCTGGCGGCGCTCGCCAGGAAATTCGCAAGCGCCGGCTCATCGTCGATCAGCAGCAGTCGGGGCTGCGTCATGAACGGTTCTTCCTCCGCCTTTGCCTAACTGGGCCCCAACGCACGAGTAAGTCCAGACGAAACGCTCTTTTAACCCTGTTGTCCATAAAGTCCCATTTTGGCGCGAATTTATGCGCGAGTGGAGGTCCCGACGCATGTTCGCATCGCTGATTCGCAGAAAGGGCGCGACCCTTGACGATTTGGGCAGCGACGCTGCGTTCGAGTCGACTACCGTGTCGCTTTCCACGCAAGTGCCGCGCCCAACCGAACAACGCGCGGACGATCGCCTATCGGCGATGTTGCGTGCGGGCAAGCTCACTACTCCAAGCGGCGAGCAACAACTGATCCGGATCAAGAATCTTTCGGCCGGTGGGCTGATGGCAATCGTCAAAAGGCCTCCGCCGGTCGGCGAACATGTTGCTGTCGAAATTTCCGCCCAGCAGATTCCCGCGTGGGTCATATGGACCCGCGAAGGGCTCGTCGGGCTCAAGTTCGACCAGACCGTCGACCTTGGCGAACTGCTTGCCGGGCGGAAGCCGCGCCATGGCTTTCGTGCCCGTCCGCCGCGGCTCGAAATCGCGTGCAAGGCCTCGGTCCGGGTCGGCAAGACCTATTACAGCGTCGATGTTCACGACGTGTCGCAGGCCGGGATGAAGGTCGAGCCGATCGAGGAATATTGCGTCGGCAAGAAGGTCGTCGTGATTGTTGAAAGCCTCCGGCCGATCAAGGGCGAGGTGCGCTGGTACTCGGACCGTCGTGCGGGCATCGTGTTCGACCGGCCGCTGGAATTTGATGAACTTGCCGAGTGGGTCGGCAAGCGCCTTGAGCTTGCAAGTCTCAAGGCCTCTTACAAGCCGCACTGAGGCTGCTTATCTGATTGCTCCGCGGAAGGAGTGATCAACATGGCCGATCAAATTGCAGTGCTTGCAGGTGGGTGTTTCTGGTGCACCGAGGCGGTGTTCCTGGACGTCGTCGGGGTGAAGGCCGTCGAAAGCGGCTACATCGGCGGAACCGTGCCCGATCCGACCTATCGGCAGGTGTGCGGCGGGGATACTGGCCATGCCGAAGCAATCCGGGTGACATTCGATCCCGAACAGCTGACGTTCGCCGACCTGCTAGATATCTTCTTTGCAACCCACGACCCGACCCAGCTCAACCGCCAGGGCAATGATGTCGGCACCCAATATCGCTCCGCCATCTTTCCGGCTGACGCCGGGCAGGAGGAGCAGGCACGAGCCGCGATCGATCGCGCCAATGCCGATAATGGCGGGCGCGTCGTGACCACCATCGAGCCGCTTGGCCAATGGTACCCGGCGGAAGACGATCATCAGGATTATTGGGCCGGCGACGGACAGCGCAATCCCTATTGCATGGCGGTGATCCCGCCCAAGCTGCAAAAGCTCCGGAAGAGCTTCCAGGCCCGCTCCAAAAGCGCTCCTGCGACGGTCTAGCCGGCGGCTCTGCGAAGGCGGTCGTTGATCGCCGCGCCGAGGCCTTCAGCGGGGACCGGAGCGACCGCAATCCGCAACTTGGTCGACAAATCGGCGCGGTGGAGCAGGTCGAAGAGCCGTGCTGCCGCTTCGACCAGGTCGGCCGACGGGCTGAGGCTTTCGTCGCCGACGATGGGCCCGAATCCGATCAGATATTCGCCGTCTCGAGCTTGGGTCGCGTCGAGTCGAAGTGGTTTGTCGGGCGCATAATGGCTGGCGAGCTGGCCGGGTGCTTCGATACGACCGTCAGTGCCCGGCTGCGCTGCGATCGCGACCGGACCAGGTCGGAGAAGGCGCAGTGCTCCGCCGGTCGAGGCGACGATCGTCGATTCGATGCCGGTCGCCGCCGGGCCAGCGTCGATCACCAGCGGGATCAATCCGCCAAGCGTTCTTAGGACATGGTCCGCGCGGGTCGAGCTGATCGAACCGCTGGCGTTGGCGGAAGGGGCTGCAAGCGGCCGGCCGGTGGCGCGAAGCAGCGCCGCCATCGCCGGATGGGCCGGGACTCGAAGAGCGACCGTCGCAAGCCCCGCGCTGACCAGCGATGCGATCCCGCTGTCTGGTGCAAGCGGAACCACGATCGTCAGTGGCCCGGGCCAATGCTGGGCGGCAAGCGCCCGGGCTTGCTCATCGAACATCCCGATCCGTTGGGCAGCGGCAAGATCGGCGACGTGAACGATGAGTGGGTTGAACGCTGGTCGGCCCTTGGCCTCGTAGATGCGGGCGACCGCGGCGGGATTGGTGGCATCGGCCGCCAGCCCATAGACCGTCTCGGTGGCGATCGCGACGGCCTGTCCGGCAAGCACCAGTCGCGCCGCGAGCGCAATCGACTGGTCGTTGAAGGGGAGGGACTGCGTCTCCATCAGACGCGCCTGTTAGGCTTAAGCGCGCTCGCGCTCCAGCAAAGAGGCGGGGTCGAGCCCGAGCCGGCTCATTCGCGCGCGCACTTGCGGCCACTCCTCTTTTAGAAACCGCTCGCGTTCGCTGTCGCACAGCCGCGCCCGCGCTCCGGGGGCGACGAACATGCCGATCCCACGCTTGACGACGATCAGGCCCTCGTCCTGAAATCCCTGATAAGCTTTGGCGACTGTCAGTGGGTTCGCCTGCTGTTCGGCGGCGAAGGCCCGCACCGAGGGCAAGGAGTCGCCATCGACAAATTTGCCGGCCAGGATTGCGTCGGTGATCGTGTCGCGCAAGCGGACATAAACCGGTTTATCGTGCGGGGCGCGGAGCGTCATGCTGTCATAATACAGCGGATCGCTCAAATTGCAACCTTCTAGCTCTCCGGGCGCCACGGTTCCGACACATCCGCGAGGTCTGGCCGAGGCCGTTCTTCCAGTTCTGCGCCGGGATTGCCGATGAAAATGAAGCCCGCGATCTGCTCGCCGGGACCGCAGAACGCTCGCCGAACGCTCGGGGCATAAGCGCGCCGGCCCGTGACCCAGCCCGCAACATAACCGAGCGCGTGCGCGCCAAGCATCAGGTTCATCGCCGCTGCACCGCACGACAGTTGCTGCTCCCACAAGGGGATCTTGTGATCTTCCGCTGGAGCCGAGACGAGCACCACCAATTGCCCGGCGTAATGCGCAAAGTCGCGCTCCTTCTGGCGACTTGCATCGCTGGCCGAGGGGTCAGACTCGGCCAATCCAACAAGAAGCACGCTTTGCAGCATTTCGCGCTGGTCGGTGGCGACGGTGATGAACCGCCACGGGCAAAGCTGGCCATGATCCGGGGTTCGCGCTGCGATCGTCAGGATCTGCTCCATCTCGGCTGGCGTCGGGCCGGCTCCCGTCAGCTCGCGCGGAGCACTCGATCGGCGCGTTTCGAGCAATGTCAGTGCGGATGACCGGTCATTCAGCATGAGGCTGGCGCATTAGCGGCGCACTGTTGATCGAACAATCCGCTTCCCTCCTCCAGTAAGGGCGCTAGGTTCCGCGCAACAGCAGCGCCCGTGGCGCATTGGATGGAGCAACAGGTGGCGACAACTCACGCGACTGCGGGCGACCAGCGCAAGACTTTCCTTGGCCATCCGCGCGGCCTTTATATGCTGTTCTTCGCCGAGATGTGGGAGCGTTTTTCCTATTACGGGATGCGGGCGATCCTGGTCTTTTACCTGACCAAGCACTTCCTGTTCGACGAAAAGCCGGCGTACGGCATCTACGGCGCCTACACCTCGCTGGTATTCATTACGCCGGTGATCGGCGGATTTCTCGCCGACCGATATCTCGGCGCCAGGAAAGCAGTGCTTGCCGGGGGCATTTTCATTGCCATCGGCCATCTGCTGATCGCTCTGGTCGATGGGCCGCAAGGCGCACAAGGAGGCTATCTCAACGGCTTCTATCTGGGCCTTGCGTTCATCATCATCGGCACCGGCTTCCTCAAAGCCAATATCTCGGTTCTCGTCGGCCAGTTGTATCCACGCGACGACACTCGGCGCGATGGCGCTTTCTCGATCTTCTACATGGGCATCAACCTTGGGGCGTTCCTCGGCCCACTGCTGGTCGGCTATCTCGGCGAACGGGTCGGCTGGTCATACGGCTTTGGCGCGGCGGGCATCGGGATGCTGCTCGGCCTGGCCGTATTCGTCTTGTTCCGCCGTGAACTGGCCCATGTCGGAGCGCCGTCGCATCCGGCGCTGCTGAGCCAGAGGACAGCGCTTGGGATTTCGCGCGAATGGCTGATTTACGTCGGCGCGATCGTCGCTGTCGGGGCGGCGTGGCTACTCGTGCGCAACGAAAATATCGTCGGCCTCGGACTGGCTGGATTTTCCGTCCTGACCGTCGGTTACATCCTGTGGCGTTCAGTGTTCACCTTGCCGCGGGTCGAGCGGCACCGGATCTTCGCTGCCTTGTACCTGATCGCCTTGTCCCCGCTGTTCTGGGCCCTGTTCGAACAATCTGGATCATCGCTCAACGTGTTTACTGACGCACGGGTTGATCGGCACCTGTTCGGGTGGGAAATGCCGGCGTCCTGGTTCCAGTCGGTCAACAGCTTCTGGATCATCACTCTGGCGCCGGTGTTTGGCCTGATGTGGACAAAGCTTGGTCGCCGCGGGCTCGAACCGAGTGCGGCAATGAAATTCGCGCTTGGGCTGATCCAGATCGGATTGTCGTTCCTGGTGCTCGTCGCCGGAGCAGCCGGCGATGGCCAGATGACCTCGATGATCTTTGTCATCCTGCTTTACCTGCTGCAATCGACTGCGGAGCTGTGCTTTTCGCCGATCGGCCTGTCGAGCATGACCCGGCTGTCGACGGCATCGATGGTCGGGCTGATGATGGGCACCTGGTTCCTGGCAACCGCTGGTGGCAATTTCCTTGCCGCCAAGATCGCCCAGGCGACGGGCGGTGACGGAGTTGACGCGGACCATGTTCTGCAGGTCTATTCGACGATCGGCTGGACGGTGATCGTGATCGGCTTCCTCGCCATCCCGGTCAGCCTGCTGATCACTCGGCTGATGCATCTTGACCAACTCAAGACAGACGATCTGGCGGGTCAGTCGGAGCTTGCCGAGCCAGCGGCGGTCGGAACGCACCCCAAACAGGCGACCCGGCGCACCAAGGGTCCCAAGCGTGGCTGACCGAGTAACGCGCAAATTCTTCGGCACCGACGGCATTCGCGGGCTGACCAATGCCGAGCCGATGACGGCCCAGACCGCGCTTGCGGTGGGGATGGCTGCTGGAACCCATTTCCTGCGCGGCGATCATCGCCATCGGGTCGTCATCGGCAAGGATACGAGATTGTCCGGTTACATGATGGAATCGGCGATGGTCGCCGGCTTCACCAGCGTCGGCATGGACGTCGTCCTGCTTGGGCCAATGCCCACCCCGGCGGTGGCGATGCTGACCCGTTCGATGCGCGCCGACCTCGGCGTGATGATCAGCGCTTCGCACAACCCGTTTGCCGACAATGGCATCAAGCTGTTCGGACCCGACGGATACAAATTGAGCGATTCCGACGAAGCGGCGATCGAGGCCCGGCTGAGCGACAAGCCCGTGCTCGCCAGGGCCGACATGATTGGCCGGGCTCGGCGCATCGACGATGCTCGCGGGCGCTATGTGCAATTCGCCAAGGACACATTTCCGCAGCAGCTTCGGCTCGACGGCCTCAAGGTCGTCATCGATTGCGCCAACGGCGCTGCTTATCACGTCGCGCCCGACGCACTTTGGGAACTTGGCGCCGAAGTCGTCGCGCTCGGGGTCACTCCCAACGGCACCAACATTAACGACAAGTGCGGATCGACCAATCCGCAGCTGCTATGCGAGACCGTGCTTTCGAGCGGCGCCGACATCGGCCTTGCGCTCGACGGGGATGCCGACCGGCTGATCGTTGTCGATGAACAAGGACGGATGGTCGACGGCGATCAGCTGATGGCGCTCATCGCGCTGTCGCTCAAGGCCCGCGGCGAGCTTCGCGGCGGCGGAGTCGTTGCGACCGTAATGTCCAATCTCGGGCTCGAACGAAAGCTCGAGGCCTCGGGGCTCAAGCTCCGCCGCACCCGGGTCGGCGACCGCTACGTGCTGGAGGAAATGCGCAAGACCGGCTGCAACGTTGGCGGCGAGCAATCGGGCCACATCATCCTGTCGGACCACGCGACGACCGGTGATGGCCTTGTCGCAGGCCTTCAGGTGCTTGCCGCGATCGTCGAAGCCGGGGCTCCGGCAAGCACTCTGCTGCGGCAGTTCGAGCCGCTTCCGCAGCTTCTGAAGAACGTGCGTTTTAACGGCGGCCTTCCGCTCGAAGCCGACAGCGTTCGCAAACGCATTGCCGCGGCCGAAGCCGAGCTCGAGGGGCGCGGGCGGCTGGTCATCCGCACGTCGGGCACCGAATCGCTGATCCGGGTCATGGCAGAGGGTGACGATCCTCAGATGGTCGAGCGTGTCGTCAACGACATCTGTGAGGCGGTCCAGTCGGCGGCGTGAACCATTTCTTGGTATTTGCCGGCGTAACCGCGTTCTTGTGCACATGGAAAACTTCGCCGCAAAGAGCGGGTCGAAGGCGGGTAGCGTAATGTCGACGGCGCGCATTCTCATCATCGCCGGCTCGGATTCGGGCGGCGGTGCGGGGATTCAGGCTGACATCAAGACGGTGACGATGCTGGGCGGTCACGCAATGACCGCGCTGACGGCGGTCACTGCACAGAACACGCAGGGCGTTGCGGCGGTCCACCCAATCCCGGCGGAAATGATCCTGGCCCAGATTGAAGCGGTGGTCGGGGACCTTGGCGTCGATGCGGTCAAGATCGGGATGATCGGAAGCGCCTTTGCCGCCGAGCAGGTCGCAAACCGCCTTGAACGGCTGGTGGCCGGACAGCCGGGACTGCCGATCGTTTTCGATCCCGTGATGGTATCGACCAGCGGCTCCCCGCTGGCCGATGACGCGACCATTGCCGCTTTTGGCCGGCTGATGGACATCGCCACGCTTGCCACCCCCAATCTGCCAGAGCTCAATCGGCTGACCAATGAGGAAGATCCCGTCGCAGCGGCGCTCCATCTCGTCGGGCAGCACGGCTGCGCGGTCCTGATCAAGGGCGGGCACGAGGACGGCGATGCGCTTGCCGACGCGCTAATTGAAACCGACAACATCACCAGCTGGCAGGGACAGCGTATCGACACCACCAGTACCCACGGCACCGGCTGCACCCTCGCCAGCGCGATCGCCTTCTTCCTTGCCCGGGGCGCGAGCCTGACCGACGCCGTTGCAAGCGCTCGCGAATTCGTCCGGGTCGCGCTCCACGAAGCGCCTGGGCTGGGGCAGGGGTCAGGGCCCATCGCGCAGGGCCGGGTGCGCCTCGATGTCGGGCCCGGGATCCGACTGAACCAGGTGACCGTGACCGGCACCGACTACGAACGGTCGGTTCAATTCTACAAGACTCTCGGACTGAAACAGATCGTCGCCAACCCGCCCGACTACGCCCGGTTCGAAACCGCTGGCGGCGCGACCTTCTCAATCCAGATCGACCCTGAGGAAAAGATCATTGCGACCACCGCGGTGTATTTCGAATGCGACGACCTCGACGAGCGGGTCGAGCAGCTTGCGCGAAGCGGCATTCCGTTCGAACACGGTCCTCGCAACCAGCCGTGGATGTGGCGCGAGGCGCGCCTTCGCGACCCCGACGGCAACATCATCTTTTTCTATCACGCCGGGGAATCCCGCCGTTTTCCGCCGTGGCGGATCGAGAACGACTGACTTTTCCACAGCTTGTGCCGTTTGACAGGCTGGACCGCGGGGTTCCGGCGGGTCCAATGAGACGCCATGCCGCGGCGCTGCTCCTTCAAGCTCGAACTCGACTATCCACAGCCGCTGGCCGGCGTCGACGAAGCCGG
>JBDSSR010000233.1:0-2574 GCA_039928675.1 Sphingomicrobium sp.
TCATCGGCGCTCAGTGGGGCGACGAAGGCAAGGGCAAGATCGTCGATTGGCTGGCCAGCCGCGCCGACATGGTGGTGCGCTTCCAGGGCGGCCACAATGCCGGGCATACCCTCGTCGTCGGCGACCAGACCTACAAATTGTCGCTCCTTCCAAGCGGGATCGTCCGCGGCACGCCCTCGGTCATCGGCAATGGCGTGGTGCTCGATCCGTGGGCGCTTCGTGATGAAATCGAGCGAATCCGCGCCATGGGGCTCGAGATTACGCCCAAGGTGTTGATGATCGCCGAAACCTGCCCGTTGATCCTGCCCATCCACCGCGACCTCGACGCGCTTCGCGAAGACGCCTCCGGAGCGGGCAAGATCGGCACCACCCGGCGCGGGATCGGCCCGGCCTATGAAGACAAGGTCGGGCGCCGGGCGATCCGCGTCTGCGACCTCGCCCGCCTCGACGACCTCGGGCCCCAGCTCGACCGCTTGTGCGCGCATCACGACGCGCTTCGCGCCGGCTTTGGCGAACCGCCCGTCGACCGCGACCGCCTGCTCGAGGATTTGCGGGCAATCGCGGGCTTTGTTCTGCCCTTCGCCCGGCCGGTGTGGCGCAACCTCGACGCCGCGCTGCGCGGCAACAAGCGGATCCTGTTCGAAGGCGCGCAGGGCGTCCTCCTCGATGTCGATCACGGCACCTATCCGTTCGTTACCTCGTCCAACACCGTTGCCGGGACCACCGGGCCGGGAAGCGGCACCGGCCCGTCGGCGGCCGGCTTCGTACTTGGCATTACCAAGGCCTACACCACCCGCGTCGGTTCGGGCCCCTTCCCGACCGAGCAGGACAATGACATCGGCGAGAAGCTCGGGACTCGCGGCCATGAGTTCGGCACCGTCACCGGCCGCAAGCGCCGTTGCGGCTGGTTCGACGCAGTGCTTGTGCGACAGGCGGTCGCGGTCAGCGGAATCACGGGGATCGCGCTGACCAAGCTCGACGTGCTCGACGGGTTCGAGACGCTGAAGATCTGCACCGGCTACAAGATCGGCGGAAAGACCTTCGACTATCTCCCGCCCCACCCCGCCGACCAGGCGATGGTCGAACCGCTGTTCGAGGACATCGAAGGGTGGGAAGGCTCGACCAGAGGGGCGCGAAGCTGGGCCGATTTGCCCGCGCAGGCGGTCAAATATGTGCGCCGGATCGAGGAGCTGATCCGCTGCCCGGTTGCGCTGGTTTCGACCAGCCCCGAGCGCGACGACACGATTTTGGTGAGGGACCCGTTCGCGCGCTGAGCCGCCGAGCAGAAGTGCGTTCGCGACCGGCGATCTAATCGCGGAGCCACGGCGCGCTGACCGTCCAGAATATGATGTTCGCGCCCAGATAATCTCGTGCGAACTCGACGAATTCTCCTTGAGTGAAGCGCTTTCCGGTCTGTGGGTTGGTGTAGGTTAAAGTGGGCTCCTGAACCGCCATTGCGACGAGCTTCAGCTTGCCTCGATAGCGGTGGAAAAACGGATAGGAGTTGCGCATCTGACCCTTGCGGAAAGGCACAATGTCAGGCCCGCCGAGCCCAATTCCGTGGCTGGCCGCAAAGGCGAATATCCGGGCCATATAGCCATGATCGTTGTTCCATTCGCATGGCCAGAAATTGACGTATTGGACGACCGCCGAACGGCTGAACGCGCGACCTGCGAACGCCATGTTGTCCAGCTCAGCGTTGAAATAGGCATCGCATGTGAAACCGTCGCGCTTCTCCCGGGGCATCAGATCGGCAGCGGACTCTGGCAGATTGATGCCGGCGACACGGCCATCGAAGCGCATTGCAAGAGCATGCAAAAGTGCCTGAAACCGGGCCCTGACCCTGGGATTCCACTGCTTCGCCACCCATCCCGATCCCGTTGGTTGGCCCTCCCCCGCATAATCCGCCTGCCGCGCCAGCCCGCCGCCATAGCGCGGCTCCTCGAGCAAATAGGCTGGCAGGTTACGCGCCTTCGCTTCGAAAAAGCGGTCCTGGATCTGGATGAAAAGGCCCTTGTGATGTCGGCCGGTCGACGCCAGGTCGTGCTCGATTGCGGAGAAGTCGTAGCGCCCCTCCCGCGGTTCCAGCGCGCGCCACGTGTAGATGCGCTGCACACCCGCGATATCGGCGTGATCGAGGATCGCGGCGTAATCGTCGATTTGGCCGTCGTCGATGAACAGATAGTTGGCCGGCCCGGGACTAGCGGCTGCCGCGCCCGACACGCGCATCAGCATCAACAGTGCGAGCAATGTCCCGCGCAGCGTTTTGGCGAGAGCAAAGCTCACGCTCAGACCGTCGAGATATCCGGCGCGTCCTCGGCCTTCATTCCAACGACATTGTACCCCGCGTCGACGTGGTGGATTTCGCCCGTCACGCCGCTGGCAAGATCGCTGAGCAGATACAGCCCGGCCCCGCCGACATCCTCGATGGTGACGTTGCGGCGCAGCGGTGCGTTATATTCGTTCCACTTCATGATGTAGCGGAAGTCGCCGATCCCGCTTGCCGCCAAAGTCTTGATCGGCCCGGCGGAAATGGCGTTGACCCGGATCCCCTCGGGGCCAAGGTCGGCGGCA
>JBDSSR010000234.1:0-5778 GCA_039928675.1 Sphingomicrobium sp.
GGACGTCACGCCGATCGCCAATCCGGGTCGTGGTGCAATCGCCACCCATGGCAGCGCGTGGGACTATGACCGGCGCGTGCCGATCCTATTTTGGCGCACCGGGATGACTGCGGCCACAATCGACCGCGCAGTCGAAGCCGTCGACATCATGCCGACCCTTGCTGGCGACATCGGTCTTGCGATCGCTCCGGGCTCGATCGACGGCCACTGCCTCGCCGAGGCTGCCGACTGCCTTGCCAAAGCTCCCTAGCTGACCGGAGAAATCGGCGTCGTCGGCGGCTCGGTTCCGGGTGAAACCGGGGAAGGCACGTCGATATTGGGCGTCTGTGCCGGGCTTTCCGGGGGCGCTTGGCTGGGTCCGCCCGGCTCCGCCGGCTCGGCGGGCTGGAAGGCCGGGGTGGCCGGCGGTTCATTCGCGATAGCTTGCATCGAATTCTCCTTGTGAAGCAGGAACGTCCGGGTTGCCCAATCGGCCCCGACTGTTATAGGCCCTGCGGCCTTCGCAAGGTGCCGCGCGCGCGTGGCGGAACTGGTAGACGCGCTGGATTTAGGTTCCAGTATTGAAAGATGTGGGGGTTCGATTCCCTCCGCGCGCACCACCGCCGCTGGCTTGCGGCGATGTTGCGACTGGCGCGGCTTCCACGCCGCGGTCGCTGTTGAGTTTTTGTTTGGGAATTTTGGATCGTGATCAAGAGTGTCGAGACGCAGAACGAAGGGCTCAAGCGCGCCTACATGCTGACCATCCCCGCCGCCGACATCGAGGCGAGGGTCGAAAAGGAAGTGAAGCGCATCGCTCCGCAGGTGAAGATGCCCGGCTTTCGTCCCGGCAAAGTGCCGCCGAACCTGATCCGCAAGATGCATGGCGAATCGCTCACCGGCGATGCGCTTAACGGCGCCGTCCAGGATGGCGTCCAGCAGCTTCTGGCCGAACAGAATATCCGCCCCGCGCTGCAACCGCAGGTCGAGCTCGACGACGGCTATGAGCCGGGCAAGGACGCCGAGGTCAAGGTAACCGTGGAAGCGCTGCCGACGGTTCCCACTCCTCAGGTCGACGACATCCAGCTCGACCGCCTGACCGTCGAGGGCGACGACAGTTCGGTTGACGAGCAGATCCGCAATCTCGCCGAACAGAGCAAGCGCTGGCAGGACGCGCCGGCGAAACATGCCGCCAGGACCGGCGACCTCGTCGTCATGGATTTCGAAGGCAAGGTCGGCGGCAAGCTGTTCGACGGCGGCAAGGGCGAGGGAATGCAGGCCGAGATCGGCTCGGGGCGGCTGATTCCCGGGTTTGAAGACCAGCTGGTCGGCGCAAAGAATGGCGACGAGCGCGAGGTCAAGGTGACCTTCCCGACCGATTATGCCGAAACCAAGCTGGCCGGCAAGGATGCGCTGTTCGCGGTCAAGGTTACGGCTGTGAAGACCGCCGGGAAAACCGCGATCGACGAGGAATTCGCAAAGTCGCTCGGGCTTGCCGACCTCGATCAGCTCAAGACCGTGATCCGCGACCAGCAGGCGCAGGAACTGAGCGGGCTTACGCGCACCCACATGAAGCGCCAGCTGCTCGACCAGCTCGCCTCCCGGCATGATTTCACCGTTCCGCAGTCGATGGTCGACGCCGAATATGACAATATTCAGCGCCAGCTTCAGCATGAGGCGAGCCACGAGGCCGACCCCGCTGCAGCGCTTGCGGAGATCGCGGCCGACGCCAAGGAATATCGGCATATCGCCGAACGCCGGGTTCGGCTCGGCCTGCTTCTGTCCGAAATCGGCGCAGCCAACGGGATCGAAGTCAACGAGCAGGAAATGAACCGGCTGATCGCCCAGGCCGCTTCGCAATATACCGGCAAGGACCGCGACAACTTCATTCGCTATGTCCAGCAGGAGCCGATGGCGGCCGCCCAGCTGCGCGCCCCGCTCTACGAGGACAAGGTTGTCGATTATCTGTTCTCGACGGCCTCGGTGACCGATCGCACCGCCACCCGCGCCGAGCTCGAAGCTGACCTTGAGTCCGAAGAAGGCCACGTCCACGGCCCCGGCTGCGGGCACGACCATGGCAAGGCGGCGAAACCGGCCAAGGCGAAGAAGCCAGCCGCGAAAAAGACTGCTGCTGCAGCCGCGGTGAAACCCGAAGCTCCGGTCAAGGGCCCGGTCGAAAAGCCTGCAAGCAAGGCCAATGCGCCCAAGCCGGCCAAGCCGGTAAAGGACGCGCCAGCGGCAAAGGCCCCGACAAAGGCCGCCAAGCCTGCGGCAAAGCCCGCAGCCACGGCAAAGGCCGCTAAGCCTCCGGCAAAGCCCGCAGCCAAGGCCAAGGTGCCGGAAGCCAAGGCCAAGACAGCGAAGCCTGAGACGAAGCCCGCCAAGGCACCAGCCGCGAAGGCTGCCAAGAAGCCTGCCAAAAAGGCCTGACGCCATTTCCCCGTCGCCAGGGGAGCTGGAGCTGGTCTGCACCGATTTCGCAGCAGCGCTCAATCTGTTGCAAGCGCTTGGGATGCGGCTCGATGCGGTTTATCCCGCCGACGATCCGCACGGCGCCTTGCTTACCGGCGGCGACAAAAGCGTCCGGCTGACCAGCAGGCCAGGCGCCGCGTCGCCACCTCGGCAACTTCCCGCGTTCAAGCCCCAGCGCCTGATTACACCCCCTGGCGGAACCTCGGGGGTTGGCCGGGCTGGAATGCGCTATCGCGACCTTATTCCCGGGCGGCTTGGCGGGCGCTACATCGCGTCGCACATTACGATCTTGAACGGCGGGCCGGTCGATGACTGGATCCATTATCACCACGTCGCTTTCCAGATGATCTTCGTTCGCAGCGGCTGGGTCCGCGTGGTGTACCAGGACCAGGGCGCGGCGTTCGTCATGGAGGCCGGCGACATCGTCCTTCAGCCGCCCGGCATTCGCCATCGCGTGCTCGAAAGCTCGGCTGGTCTTGAAGTCATCGAGATCGGCTGCCCGGCGGTCCATGAGACGCTTGCCGACCACCAGCTTGAGCTTCCGAACGGCAAGGTCGACTGCGCTCGCGAGTTCGGCGGGCAGCGTTTCGTCCGCCACATTGCGGCGACCGGGCAATGGACTGCGTTCCACGGTGGCGAGGCGCAGGAGAGCGCGATCGCAACAGCGACCCGCGGCTTGGCGGAGGTCCGGATCGTCCGCCTTCCGGACGGTTCGATCGAGGTCCCGGCACACCATGGCGAGTTGGTCTTCGGCTTCGTCGCGCAAGGTCGCGCAACGCTCGACGGCTTGTCCGAGCTTGATCCGGGATGCGCGTTCATTATTCCGCCCGGCGATCCGTGGAGGCTTGACCGGGCGTCGGTCGATTTCCGGCTGTTGCACGTCACCACCGCGCGGCTCGACGACGCGGCGCAATCGCTTCTATAGCCGACAAGCGCAATTCGAAGGGGGTCTTCATTGTCGAGCAAGCCGGGTCCGAACATCGCCGTCCTGCTTCCTTGCTTCAACGAGGAGGCGGCGATCGGATCGACCGTCGCGGGCTTCAGGAAAGCGCTGCCGGGCGCAACGATCTACGTCTACGACAATAATAGCAGCGACGGCACCATGGCGGCCGCGGCCAAGGCCGGAGCGATCGTCCGAAGCGAGCGCCAGCAGGGCAAGGGCAACGTCGTCCGGCGGATGTTCGCCGACGTCGATGCGGACGTCTATATCATGGCCGATGGCGATCTGACCTATGATCCAGCGCCTGCTCCGGCGATGGTTGCGATGATCCTCGATGACCGGCTCGACATGGTCGTCGGAACGCGCCGCCACCGGCAAAAGTCGGCCTATCGCGGTGGTCACGTTGCTGGCAACAAGGCCTTTACCGCGCTTCTGTCGGGCCTGTTCGGGCGCAGCTTCAGCGACATATTTTCGGGCTATCGCGCCTTTTCGCGCCGCTTCGTGAAGAGCTTTCCGGTGCTTAGCGGCGGGTTCGAGATCGAAACCGAAATGAGCGTCCATGCGCTCGAGCTGAAGATGCCGGTGGGAGAGGTCGAGACCTCCTACGGCGCGCGCCTCGAAGGATCGCACTCGAAACTGTCGACCTTTTCCGACGGCGGTCGGATCCTGCGCATGATGTTCACCTTGTTCCGGGTCGAGCGTCCGTCCCTGTTCTTCGGAGCGATCGGCGCGGTGCTACTGGGGCTTGCGCTAATTCTGGCCGAGCCGCTGGTCGTGACCTACCTCCACACCGGGCTGGTGCCGCGCTTCCCGACCGCCATCCTGGTCACTGGAATGACGATCGTCGCGGTGCTGTGCTTCTTTGCCGGGCTGATCCTCGACACGGTGACTCGCGGTCGCCGCGAAGTGCGTCGGCTGGCCTATCTCGCGGTCCCCGGCCCGCACCGCTGAGCGCGCGCGGCTTGAACCTTCGGGCCTTCGCGCCGATGTAGGCTGCCACAGCAATAAAGGACTTCAAATCCCGTGATCGACCACCAGGACATCGTCTCGCAACTCGTCCCCATCGTCATTGAGCAATCCAATCGGGGCGAGCGCAGCTTCGACATCTATTCGCGGCTACTGCGTGAGCGGATCGTGTTCATCACCGGCGGGGTCGAGGACCATATGGCGAGCCTGGTTACCGCCCAGCTGCTGTTCCTCGAGTCCGAAAATCCCAAGAAGGACATCTTCATGTACATCAACAGCCCGGGCGGAGTGGTCACCGCCGGGCTCGCGATCCATGACACCATGCAGTATATCCGGCCGCGCATTTCGACCGTGTGCATCGGCCAGGCAGCCTCGATGGGCAGCTTTCTGCTTGCCGCCGGAGAGCCGGGGATGCGGGTCGCACTGACCAACAGCCGGATCATGGTCCACCAGCCTTCGGGCGGAGCCCAGGGCATGGCCTCGGACATCGAAATCCAGGCGCGCGAGATCCTCCGCATGCGCCAGCGATTGAACGAGCTTTACGCCAAATATACCGGCCAGAAGATCGAGGACATCGAAAAGGCCATGGACCGCGACAAGTTCCTCGAGGCCGACGAAGCCAAGGCCTTCGGACTGATCGACGAAGTGTTCGGCAAGCGGCCCGATCCGGGCGAGGACGCCGGAACCGGGGCCGGCGAAGTTACGCCGAGCTAAGTGATGCCGAACGCCGCCCAGACAGGCTCCGTCAGGAGCCTTTGACCAGCGACGGATAAAGGTCTCGCCAGTCCGGATTGATTTCCTCGATCTCACGCAACTTCCAGAGACGTTTCCATTTTTTCATCTGGAGTTCGCGCAAGCGAGCCTGCTGCAGATCGTCATAGGCGGCGAACCACGCGAGCAGCTTGCAGGCGTTTGTCCTGGTGAAGCCCGGAACGACGCCACTGCGATGTTCCAAAATGCGCTTCACGAGGTTGCTCGTGACGCCGATGAAGAGCGTCCCGTTGCGACCGCTCGCCATGATGTAGACGTAACCCGGGTGCACTCACGCAGCATGACCGGACTCGCGCCGAAGCTCCAGTCCGGGTCTGGGCCCCTGCCTTCGCAAGGGAACAGGTTTGTGCCGCAACGGCTTCGCGATCTCACTCGCGCAATCTGGACTCACGCTCGCAACCTGCTGTTCCCCTGCGAAGGCAGGGGCCCAGACAGGCTCCGTCAGCAGCCTTCACCGGGCGACAAAACTGTTCCTCTGCGCGGGGGGAAAGGGCGCGCGAGGCGAGGGGCATCATTGTCGCCCAGTCATCCCCGCCTCCTTCTCTTCGTCATCCCCGCGAAGGCGAGGATCCGGCCCTGCCAGACAACCAAACCGCCGCGAGCGATCGCGCGCCCTTTTGTCGACGCCGTCCCAAGGTCGCTTTCGACCCATT
>JBDSSR010000235.1:0-4894 GCA_039928675.1 Sphingomicrobium sp.
GGCTCGAACGGCGCTTCGACGATGGCGAAGCTGGTGGTCGCCGGATCCGCCAGCGCAAGCGCGACCGCGCCATCATCGTCGAGCTTCACTACACGCCCGATTGGCACCAGCGGCGGGTACAGGCCGCCGGTTCCCGACGTGATGATGATGTCCCCGCGCTTGAACGGATTGCGTCCGACTTCGAGCGGTCGGACGTCGATGGTGCCGTCGCCTCGGCCCTGGGCGATAACCGGAATGCCGTTGCGCAGCAGCCGCGCTGGAACGATGCTTGCGCTGTCGGTCACCAGCAGCACGCGCGAGGCGACCTGTCCCGCGTCGAGGATTCGTCCGACCAGTCCGTCATTGGAGCGGACCGGCATCCCGACCTTCACTCCGTCGCTTGCCCCTGCGGATAGGATGGCGAAGCGGCGCGGGCTGTTGAACGACGACCCGACGATCCGCCCGGTGGCGATTGTCACCCGGCTCCGCTCGCGAAGCTGGAGGGTCGCCTTGAGCTGCTGGTTTTCCTGAAACAGCGCCTTGGCTTCGATCATCCACTGCAGCATTGCGCGGCGCTCGCGCTTGAGCCGTTTATTCTGGCTTGCCGCGTCCCAATAGTCGCTTGCTCCCGAAACCAGGCCACCGGCGGTCGCGGTTACCTCGCTCAAGCTGCCCGAGACCGATCCGGTAAGGTCGAGCGCGGCGCCGCGAACGGTTGCGAAGCTCTGCGGAACGACCAGCGACATGACCAGCAGGACCAGGCCGATCACTACTCCGCCGATGACCCCGATAAGGGTGAAGAACCGTCCATATTGCGCGCGACGCGACGAGCCGGGACGCGCACTGGCCATCCTATCGCGCCGTTACGCGGTCTGCAGGACGCCGCGGAACTGCTCTTCCTCAAGCGCCCGGCCGGTGCCCAGCGCAACGCAGGTCAAGGGGTCGTCGGCAACCGTCACCGGAAGGCCGGTTTCGTCGCGAAGAACCTCATCGAGGCCCTGGAGCAACGCTCCGCCGCCAGTCAGGACGATGCCCTGGTCGCAAATATCGGCGGCAAGCTCGGGAGCTGTGTTCTCGAGCGCGATCCGGACTCCTTCGACGATCGTGCCGACGGGTTCGGACAAGGCTTCGGCAATCTGGCCCTGGTTGATCGAGATTTCCTTCGGGACGCCATTGACCAGGTCGCGGCCCTTGATGTGAACGGTCTTGCCGATGCCGTCGGCCGGTGGCTTGGCGATCCCGACCTCTTTCTTGATCCGTTCCGCGGTGGCTTCGCCGATCAGCAGATTGTGGTTGCGCCGGACGTAGGAGGAAATCGCTTCGTCCATCTTGTCGCCGCCGACCCGGACCGAGGTGGTATAGGCCAGGCCGCGAAGCGACAGGACCGCGACTTCGGTGGTTCCTCCGCCAATGTCGACGACCATTGATCCGATCGGTTCGGTCACCGGCATGTCCGCGCCGATTGCAGCCGCCATCGGTTCCTCGATCAGATAGACCGCGCTTGCACCGGCGTTGGACGCGGCGTCGCGGATCGCGCGGCGCTCGACGCTGGTCGAGCCCGACGGCACGCAGATCACGATTTCCGGGAAACGCCAGGCGCGCATTTTGCCGCCATGGACCTTGTGGATGAAGTGCTTGATCATCTGCTCGGCGACATCGATGTCGGCGATCACTCCGTCGCGAAGCGGGCGAATGGCCTCGATCTGGTCGGGGGTCTTGCCCATCATCAGCTTGGCGTCGTCGCCGACCGCCTTGACTCTCTTGACGCCGTTGATGGTTTCGATCGCGACGACCGACGGCTCATTGAGCACGATCCCGCGTCCTCGAACATAGACCAGCGTGTTCGCCGTCCCAAGGTCGATTGCCATGTCGTGGGACATCCATTTGAACCAGCGCGTCCAGAACATTGCTACCCACTCTCTCGCTTGGTTGAGCAAGCGCCCACTGGCGCTCCTGCGGTATTAATTATCGATTGAATTCATACCATTGAATGCGCACTAAATTTGGTTGGAAAATCAGTGCTTCGCCGACCCTCCCGAATTGGGTTAAGACCCTTAACATGTCAATAAGAAGGCTTCCTGCCGAGCTGATCAATCGCATTGCGGCCGGCGAAGTCGTCGAACGGCCGGCAAGCGCGCTCAAGGAACTGCTTGAAAACGCACTGGATGCCGGGGCCAGCGCGGTTTCGGTTCGGCTTCACGCCGGCGGCCTCGAACGGATCGAAGTCAGCGACGACGGCTGCGGGATGAGCGCGGACGACATGCGGCTGGCGCTTGAGCGGCACGCGACGTCGAAGCTTCCAGGCGACGCCATCGACCAGGTCACAAGCTTCGGTTTTCGCGGCGAGGCGCTACCGTCGATCGCAAGCGTTTCCCGGCTGACCCTCGAAAGCCGGGTGAGGGAAAGCGACGGCTGGCGGATCGAAATCGACCATGGCGTTGCGGGCGGCGAGGGGCCGGCAGCGCTTCCGCCGGGGACCAGGATCAGGGTCGAAGGGCTGTTCGACAAGGTCCCGGCAAGGCGCAAGTTCCTGCGCACGCCGCGCGCCGAATATGCCGCCTGCCTCGATATCGTGAAGCGCCTTGCAATGGCCCGGAGCGACGTTGCAATCACGCTTGACCACGATGGCCGGCGGATCCTTACCCTTCAGCCGGCCGAGCCCCCGGCGCGGGTCGCCGAACTCCTGACCCACGAACTCGATCGCCACGGGGTCGGGATCGACTGCGTCCGCCACGGCCTGCGTCTGACCGGCGTAGTCAGCCTGCCGACCTTCAATCGCGGGCTCGCCGACCAGCAGTTCCTGTTCGTCAACGATCGCCCGGTAAAGGACCGCCTGCTCGTCGGAGCGCTCCGTGCCGCCTATCGCGACCTCATCCCGCGCGATCGTCACCCGATTGCGGCATTGTTCATCGAAGTCCCGCTCGCCGAGGTCGACGTCAACGTCCATCCGGCCAAGACCGAAGTCCGCTTCCGCGACGCTGCGGCGGTGCGCGGCCTGATCGTCGGCGGGCTCCGCGACGCGCTCGATGCCGACAGCCAGCGAAGCGCCGCGCGCGAGCAGTCGGCGGCCCCGGTGATGTGGACCAGCGGGGCTACCCTGGACCGTCATCCCAGCGAAAGCTGGGATCCGGCCGAGCAGCAGGCGCGGTTCGCCGCATTCGCCGGACCGGCCAGCGTGGGGGAGGAGCGCAAGCTGTTCCAGTCCGCCCCGGCGGCCCGGGCCGAACCGGCAACCGACCCCGTTCCGTCATTCCCGCTTGGCGTCGCGCGCGGGCAGGTCGCAGCGACCTATATCGTCGCCGAGGCCGAGGACGGGCTGGTCATCGTCGACCAGCACGCCGCCCACGAACGGCTTGTGCTCGAACGGATGCGCGCCGCGCGCGCCGCCGCCGAGGGAGGCGGGATAGTCGCCCGCCAGGCGCTGCTTCTGCCCGAGGTGGTCGAGCTCGATGAGCCCGATTGCGACCGCCTCGAAGCCGCGACCGCCGAGCTTTCGGCGATGGGGCTGGAACTTGAGCGCTTCGGGCCGGGCACGATGCTGGTCCGTTCGGTCCCCGCCGCGCTGGGCCAGACCGACGCCGCTGCGCTGCTCGCCGACCTCGCCGCCGAAATCGCCGAGCTTGGTGGGCCATTGAGCCTTCGCGACAAGCTCGACCATGTCGCTGCAACCATCGCCTGCCACGGTTCGGTTCGCGCCGGGCGAATCCTGTCGGTCGCGGAAATGAACGCGCTCCTGCGCGAGATGGAAGTGACTCCGCGCTCGGGCCAGTGCAACCACGGCCGTCCGACCTGGGTCAAGCTCGCTCACGGCGACATCGAGAAACTGTTCGGGAGGCGGTGAGCGAACCCATGCTCTATCTGATCGTCTTCCTTGGCGCCGGGATCGGGGGCGCGCTGCGCCACGGCGTCAACGTCATCAGCGGCCGGATGTTCGGCCTCGGCTTCCCCACCGGAACGCTGGTCGTCAACATCCTTGGCTCGTTCGTGATGGGCGCGCTTGCCGGCTGGTTCGCCTTCCGCCCCGGGACCGACCAGCATCTGCGGCTGTTCCTGACCACCGGCTTGCTTGGCGGGTTCACCACCTTTTCGGCTTTCTCGCTCGACACAATGCTGCTCATCGAACGCAACCGCTACGCGCTCGCGGCAAGCTACGCCGCCGGATCGGTGCTGTTCAGCGTCGCTGCATTGTTCCTCGGCCTCGCGATGTTTAGGGGCGCGAGCCAATGAACATCGACCTCATCCCGATCGGCGCCGATCCGCCCAACAATATCAACGTCATCATCGAAGTCCCGGCGGGCGGCGAGCCGGTGAAGTATGAATTCGACAAGAAGTCGGGGGCGCTGTTCGTCGACCGTATCCTCCACACGCCGATGCGCTACCCGGCCAATTACGGCTTTGTGCCCCACACCCTGTCGCCCGACGGCGACCCCATCGACGCGCTGGTGATTGCCCGCTCTCCGTTCGTCCCGGGCTGCGTCGTGCGCGCCCGGCCGATCGGAGTTCTTAATCTGGAAGACGAGCATGGCGGGGACGAGAAACTGATCTGCGTGCCCGTCGATTCGACCTTTCCTTATTATTCCGATGTCGGTGAACGCCACGATCTGCCGTCGATCGTGCTTCAGCAGATCGAGCATTTCTTCACCCACTATAAGGATCTCGAGCCCGAAAAATGGGTCCGGGTCGGAATCTGGGGCGATGCCGCGGCAGCGCGCGCGATCCTGCTCGAGGCGATCGAGCGCGCAAAAGCGGCGCCGGCCTCCTGACTTCAAGCGGCGATGCTGCTACACGCCGCGCTTCGGCGAGAGGAGGGGGCAATGGCGACCGAGGACCGGATCTATTTCGCGCAGCGCGCAGCCGCGGAAGAGGAGAGGGCGATAGCCGCTTCCGACCCAAGTGCTGCCGATGCCCACCGCAA
>JBDSSR010000236.1:0-6050 GCA_039928675.1 Sphingomicrobium sp.
TGCGCGCGAAGTCGACCGTGTAGGTCGGCGTTCCAAGCTTGTCGTCGACGATGAACAGCTCGCGCCCGCCGTCCTTGATCTGCCGCATCAGCTTGTGGACGAACTTCTTGTCCTTGGCCGGGCCGCCGCCCATCATCCAGCCGGCGCGGCACACCAGGTGGCGCCGCACATTCTCGGCCACGAAGCGCTCGCCCATATATTTGCTCCGCGCATATTCCCCGAGCGGATTGGGCAGGTCCCAATCGTCGTAAGTCTCCTGCGCGCCGTCGAAAATTCCGGCCGTCGAGATGTAGAGCAACGGGATATCGAGCTCATTGGCGATGTGCGCCGCATGCTCCGCCGCAAGCGTGTTGGTGGCATAAGCGTCCTCGACGTTCTCCTCGCAATATTCGAGGCTGGTGTGCGCACCGAGGTGGAAGAGATAATCCGGCCGGAATTGCAGAACGTCCGAGCGATAGGCCGCAAAGTCGCGAAAATCGAGCGCCGTCAGCCACGACGAATTGACGTCGATATCGGTGCATTTAAGCTCGTGCGAGCCGCTGAACACGCTGTGGAACGCATCGCCGAGCATGCCGCCGGCGCCCGCCATGTAGATCCGCTTACCCGGGTCCATAACTATCCGATCAGATTGTCGAGCACCGCCCGATACTCCGCCGCAATGGCATCCGTCGAATAGTTTTCAACGGCGTCCCTGCGCGCCTGCTCGCCAAGCCGGCGGCGGAGCCCGGGATCGTCGAGCAGCCGGCGCAAGGCGTCGATCCATTCGCCTTCGGTGCGGACCAGCAGTCCGTTTTCGCCATCGCGGATGATCAGCGGCGTGGTCCCGACAGCGGTCGCGACGCACGGCAGGCCCATCATCATGTAGGTGATCGCCTTCAGCCCGCTCTTGCCGCTGACCCAGTCGTCGTCGATTGGCAGTGGATAAAGGCCGATGTCGATCGCCTGAAGGTCGGCGACCTCGCGCTCCGCGGTCCAGCGGATAACCTCGAGATCGACGCCCGGCAAGGCGAAATCGAAATTGCCGATGACCCGCAGCTTGAAGTCCCGTTTGCTGGCAAGACGCTGGAGCATTGGCGCAATCAGGTCGAGAAACGGCCGGGAGCTGAAGGTGCCTGTCCACCCAATCGTCAGTGTTCGATCCTCGCTGTAATCGTTGGCGGGCTGAAACCGCGCAGCGTCGATTGACGAGGAAATGTACGTGCACGCGCCGTGGCGATTGATCTGGCGGCAGACGTCGTTGAGCGCCGGCGAACTGGTGATGATATGGTCGGCTTCGCGCGCCAGATACCGGTACTTGCCGGCGCCGCGAAGCAGTCGGAGTACCCGATTGGGGTTCGTGGCGCCAATCCCGGCCGCCCCGCCCAGGACATTGTCTTCGACATCGTAGATCAGCTTTTTGGCAGCTCTTCGCCCGATTCGCTCGAGACCCGTCGTCCCGACCGGCGTCAAATACATGAACGAGTAGATGAGGTCGTAGCGCCCGATCCTGAAGAGATCGCGAAGTCGCCGACCGGTGCCGACAATCAACCCGACCAGCTTGCGACCCAAATGCCCCCGATCAAAGGCGATGTCCCACATATCCCTGGTCATGAACGGCGAGATCGTGACTTCCCAGCCATGGGCGCGCCAGTCGTCATAATATTGCTCGAACTTGAGCCGCTGGCCGGCCGCGACGCCAATCGGATACGGGCACAGGACGAGCATTCGGTGGCGCCGCCCCTCCGACTTTCCCGCCGATGTCATCGGGCCTTTCGTCCGCATGCCACCCAGAACGGCTCGCGCTCGCTGAATCGGATGTCTTCAAGGCCGGCAGCAGTCATCATCTCGGCGATTTCGGACCGCGAAAAGCGCTGCTCGAGCCGGGTCCCGAAGCGATCCAGCGCGTCAGTCCGCATCCAGTAGAATTTTCCGTTACGATAGGGCGCCAAAGGCCAGTGGAAGACGTTGAAACCCAGCTTTTCAGCAAGTCCCGCTCCCCTTGCCAGCGGCCAGTAGACAAGCGCTGCAATAGCTTCGGTAATCGCCCGCTTCTTGCCAAAAGACAGTCCGGATATCTTCCGTCTCGCAAAGTCTGAAGCGGACCAAACAGTCCGATACCAGCGCGGCCGATTATCGAAAGAATAATAGATGTAGAGCAGAAACGGAGCGCCACCGCGAAGCTTGCGGACGCAATCATTCAGCGCTCGGCGAGTGTCCGGAATGTGATGAAGAACGCCGAGGGAATAGCCGAAGTCCTGGCTCTCGTCGTCCAGCGGGATCTCGTCCGATGCTGCTTCGTGAAAGCGTACGTTGGCCACGCTCGCCATGCGTTTTCGAGCGATTGCGAGCGCGCTGCCAGCTGGATCGATACAGTGGAGAAGCCCAACGCGCCCGGCCACTTCGCTTGCCCAGCGGCCCGAACCGCATCCAAGATCAAAGCCCTCGGCGCCGGGCTTCAGTTCATCGAACGGGAAGATCCTGAAATAGCTGTCGAACCAGTCGCGGTGCTCATCCTCGGCCAGCGACATCTGGTCGAACGCGGTCCACTCTTCGCCAAAGCCGCGAACGGTGGCGGTGTCGATATTGCGAGGGTCCCGATTGTCACTCACTGGGCGATGCCTTCCTTGCCCGACGGGGCCACCGAGAGCGAGCTGTAGATCTTATCATAGCTGGCAATCCCTCCGTAAAGGGAGAAAAGCTCGACTGCTGCCTGCCGGCAGCGTTGGCGCACGCCCGGCTCGTGAGCAAGCGCGATCAGGCGTTTCACCGCAGACTTCATCTCCGGCTCCGAGAATTCCTCCAAAGAGACGCCGATGCGGCGGGGCTCGAGGATCGTCGTAATATCACCGACCTGAGCCGTTCCAAGGCACGGCACTCCGCATCCCAGATATTCCGCAAGCTTGGTCGGGGCACAGGCGATCCTCGAAAAGGACGGAGCGTACAGCGCCATTGCCGCGTGCATCGTGGCGATCAGCCCGGGCATTCGCGAATGCTGTGCAGCGATCACTTCGATCGCCGAGCGGTCAATGCCAAGCTCAATTGCGCGATCAATGATCATGGCCTGCTCGGCACGGTTGACGATCAGCAGCCGGGCCCCCGCAAGCTCCTCGCGAAGAAGGCGAAAACAGGTCAGCATCTCGTCGAGCAGGTACCAGGTGCCAACCGAGCCGACGTAGCCAAGCACGAAGGGATCAGGCTTCGGCGCGCTCTGAAGCTTGAAGCGATCGAGGTCCGCGCAGGTCGGGATGACTGTCACCGGCGGCATCCGGCCCTGTAAATAAGGAAGCTGCGCAAGGACTTCGACTGACGCATGGGTCAACGTGATGACATGGTCGGCGGCCAGCAGAAGTCGGCGTTCCGCCGCCTTGGCACCCCGATAAAGCCGACCGCCCGCCGGCCACAGATTGCCGTCGACCCGCTCGTCCGCCCAGAAGCCGCGCATGTCGAACAGGAGCTTTGCTCCGCTTGAGCGCTTGGCGGCCAGGCCCATCAGTCCCGCGATATAGCTGCGCGCGTGAACCACGCCGATCCGGTGGCGCCAGGCGAGGCCGACCGCGACTGCGCTTCCATGGGCGATGTCGAAGGCCGTTGCCGCAGCGCTCGGCCGTTTGTGATAGCGCAGCGGGTGCCAGCAAATCCCGGCGTCCTCGATCCGCCTGGCGACCGCGGCGCGCTGTTCGCGATTTGCCCAGTCGTCCGGCTTTTCGAAGCTGATGAGGTGGGTGGTGCGGCCGGCAGCCAGTTTCTCGAGATAGGCGAGCACCTGGCTCTGCCCGAGCGGCTCGAGCATCCCGTCATAGCTGATGTACAAAATGCGCTGAGTCATCCGTCGGCCAGCCGCTCGACGACTTTGGCAAGCGACGGTTCCCAGCGCGGCATCCAAAAATCGAAGTCGCGGGCGAACTTGTCGGACAACAGCCGGGAATTGCGCGGCCGTTTTGCCGGCGTCGGCCAGTCGGCCGAAGAAATCGGCTTCACGTCCGCTGTCGGCAGGCCGAGACGAGCGCACTGCGTCATGACCGCCGCTGCAAACCCGAACCAGCTGGTCGAGCCCGTTCCGGCGAGATGATAGGTCTCGCCCAGTCCAAGCTCGGGTTGGGTGCGCCAGCGTTCGACCATGGTCAGCAGGCCGTCGGCAAGGTCCAGCGCCGAGGTCGGATTGCCATGCTGGTCGTCAACAACGGTGAGCACGTCGCGGACGCAAGCCGCCGCCATGATCGATTTCACGAAATTGTGACGAAACGGGCTGTAAACCCAGGCAGTGCGGACGATGACGTGGCGCGGGTTGGCCGCCCGGACCTGCTCTTCACCGGCAAGCTTGGTTCGACCATAGGCGCCCAGCGGAGAAGTTGCGCAGTCCTCCCCTCGAGGACCATCGCGGCTTCCATCGAACACATAATCGGTCGAAATCTGGACGACCGGGATCTCGAGCTGCGCGCCGGCCCGCGCCACTTCGCCGGCCGCATCGCCGTTAATCCGCGCGGCGATTCGAGGTTGATCCTCGGCACGATCGACGGATGTGTAGGCCGCGGCGTTGATGATCACGTCCGGGCGTGCGGCCCCAATCGCGGCAGCGGCACTGCCAGGCTGCTCAAGGTCAAGCGCGGGTCGCCCGGAGGCGACCAGCTCGAACCGGCCGCGATTGCGCTCGGCCAGGGCAAGCGCAAGCTGCCCGTGCATGCCGGTAACGAACAGCTTCATGCCTTGCTGCCGAGCCTTTCGCCGGAATATTGCCCATCGCGGATCGGGCGCCACCACCAATCATTCTCGAGATACCAGGCAACGGTCTTTTCCATTCCGGTTTCGAACGTCTCCTGCGCTTTCCAGCCAAGGTCGCGTTCGAGCTTCGAAGGGTCGAGCGCATAACGCAAATCGTGCCCCGGGCGGTCGGCGACAAAGGCGATCAGTTCGCGATAGCTTTTCGCACTGGGGCGCGGGCGATGGCGGTCAAGAATATCGCAAATCGTGTGGACCACGGCCAGGTTGCTTCGTTCCGACCGGCCGCCGACATTGTAGCTTTCACCGACCGCGCCCCTGGTCAGGACCAGTTCAAGCGCCCGGGCATGATCGTCGACATAGAGCCAGTCGCGAACATTCGCGCCCTCGCCATAGACCGGAAGCGGCCGTTCCTCGAGCGCATTGAGGATGACCAGCGGGACGAGTTTTTCGGGGAAATGATATGGCCCGTAATTGTTCGAGCAATTGGTCAGCACCACCGGCAGGCCATAGGTCACGCGCCAGGCACGGACGAAATGGTCTGCGGCCGCCTTGGATGCCGAATAGGGTGACGACGGGTCGTAGGGCGTGGTCTCGGTGAAAATCCCGTGATCGAGCTCAAGCGCACCGAACACTTCATCGGTCGAGATATGATGGAAGCGGAACTGCTCGCTCCGCCCCTTGTCCAGCGTGCGCCAATATTCGAGAGCCGCATCGAGCATCCGGAAGGTGCCAACGACGTTGGTTTCGACGAACTGCGCTGGACCGTCGATCGATCGGTCGACGTGGGTTTCCGCGGCCAGATGCATGATCGCATCGGGCTGTTCCATTTGCAGCACCGCGCCAATTGCGCGGCGATCGCAAATGTCGAGTCGATGGAAACGATAGGCCGGTGAGCTTGCAACCGAGCGAAGCGATTCGAGGGTCCCCGAATAGCTCAGCTTGTCGACGTTCGACACCTCATAGTCGCGCGCGATCAGGTGCCTGATGACCGCGCTGCCGATAAAACCGGCGCCACCGGTGACGAGAACCTTGCCGATCGGCACGGTCAGCCAAGCTCCGCCGAAGCGTCGGCAAGAAGCGGCGCATCGCGATCTTTCGACGACAGCTGGAACGGCGCGCCAAGATCCGGCCAGGCAACGCCGATGGCCGGATCGTCAAAGCGAATACCGCGGTCGAGATCCCCGCGGAACGGTGCGCTGACCTTGTATTGAACCTCGCAATTCTCAACCAGCGTGACGAAACCGTGAGCAAAGCCTCGTGGAATGAACAGCTGATTCCACCGCTCCGCCGACAGCGTCACACCGACCCACTGGCCGAATGTGATCGAGCTTGGCCGGATATCGACCGCGACG
>JBDSSR010000237.1:0-4802 GCA_039928675.1 Sphingomicrobium sp.
GATCCTGTGGGTAGCGGCCAAGATGATTTACGAGGGCGCCCACCATGTTGCGCCGGTGATCGCGCCATTCTTTAGCTGAGGCGGGCATGGCGCGGGACACGATTTTTGCGCTGTCGAGCGGTCGTCCGCCAGCCGCGGTAGCAGTAATTCGGGTGAGCGGACCCGCTGCCTTCGACTGCTCAACGCTGGTTGCAGGCGGCCTGCCCGAGCAACGAACCGCCGCTCTGCGCGAAATCCGGGAGGCGGAAGGGGGCAAGCTGCTGGACCGTGCGATCATCCTCCGCTTCGATTCTCCGGCAACTGCGACCGGCGAGAATATCGTTGAGTTTCAGTGCCATGGCGGGCGCGCAATCGTCGATATCGTGCTTTCGGCCCTGGGCTCGCTGCCCGCATTCAGGCCAGCCGAACCGGGCGAGTTCACCCGACGCGCCTTTGAAAACGGCCGGATCGATTTGACCGAAGCGGAAGGGCTGGCCGACCTTATCGAGGCCGAGACCGAAGCTCAGCGCCGGGCCGCACTGGTCTTGGCGGAAGGAGGGCTTCGCCGCCAGATCGCTCTGTGGCAGCAGCGCCTGATGGACCTTTCGGCCGCGGCCGAGCGGGCAATCGACTATGACGAGGATGATGAAGCGCTCGATCCCGCGCTCAGTTCAGGTTGCGCGGCGCTCGCGGCAGAGCTTGGCGAGTGGCTCGCCCGCCCCCGGGTCGAACCCTTGCGGGATGGTGTCCGAATTGTCGTCGCCGGCCCCCCGAATTCCGGAAAATCTAGCCTTGTCAATGCTATAGCTGGTGAGGATAGAGCAATTGTAACCTCGCTTCCAGGCACCACCCGGGACCAGATCGATGTCCCTTTGTCGATCGGGGGAATGGCGGTCGTTCTGACCGACACAGCTGGCCTTCGCCAGACGACTGACGTGGTTGAAGCGATCGGCGTGGCCCGTGCCCGTGCGCTGGTCGACGCCGCGGAGATCCTGCTGTGGCTCGGCGATCCGGATGGGGCACCCGACCACCCGAACCTCATCCTCATCCACGCCCGCGCCGACGTTCGCGGTCCCGCGCCGTCGGGCGCGATTCCGGTTTCGGCGAAGACGGGCGACGGAATTGCGCAGTTGCTCGAGCAAATGACGGCATTGGCCTCTCCGCTTCTCGGTGATGGGGGGGCGATCGCGCTCAACCGCCGGCAGGCGCGGCATATCGCGGAGGCGCAATGCGCGCTGGCCGATGCGGGCCTGGCGTCTGATATCCTGCTTGTCGCGGAAAACCTTCGGTCGGCGCGGATGGCGTTCGACCTGCTGACCGGGCGGGCTGGCGTCGAAGACGTGCTCGATTCGCTGTTCGGCCGTTTTTGCCTCGGCAAGTAGCGTTTCACGTGGAACGCCGGTAAATGGGCGCGATGCACGATGTCCTGGTAATTGGTGCCGGTCACGCCGGTTGTGAAGCTGCGGCCTCCGCGGCCCGCCGGGGTGCGCGGGTCGGGCTGCTGACCTTCCGGCCCGAGGACGTCGGCCAGATGTCCTGCAACCCCTCGATCGGCGGAGTGGGCAAGGGACATCTCGTGCGTGAGCTCGATGTTTTCGATGGACTGATGGCGCGTGCGGCGGACTCGTCCGCGATCCACCGCCGGATGCTCAACCGGAGCAAGGGACCGGCCGTGTGGGGTCCGCGGGTGCAGGCGGATCGCAAGCTTTATCGACGCGCCGTCGCCGGGCTGCTGCGTCAAAGTGGTGTTGAAGTGATTGCTGCTGAAGCGCTCGCACTGGTCGTTCGTGAGGGGCGGATTGTCGGCCTCGAGACGAGTGACGGCGCGCTTGCATGCCGGGCGGTGGTGGTTGCGACGGGCACTTTTCTCGATGCCCGGATGTTTATCGGCGAGGAGGTCGCACAAGGCGGGCGGAGCGGCGAGCAGGGGTCGGTTGCGCTGGCTTCGCAGGTGCGCGAGATCGGACTTGGCCGGGGCCGCCTTAAGACTGGCACGCCTCCGCGCCTCGACGGACGGACGATCGACTGGAGTGTGCTGGAGGGCCAGCCGAGTGACACTGACCATTGGACCATGTCGGCTCTCGATTGCGGGGTGGAACAGCCGCAGCTGGCGTGCGCGCTGACCCGCACGACTGCCCGGACTCACGACATCATTGGCGCGAACCTTCACCGCTCGCCTTTGTTCGCCGGAGCCATCGAGGGTCGCGGGCCGCGCTATTGTCCGTCGATCGAGGACAAGGTGAAGCGGTTCTCCGACCGCGATTCGCACCAGATCTTTCTTGAACCCGAAGGCCTTGATGATGCGCTCGTCTATCCCAACGGCATTTCGACCTCGCTGCCGGCCAGCGTCCAGAATGACTTCGTCCACTCAATTCCCGGGCTTGAGCGCTCGGTGATCGTTCGCCCTGGCTATGCGGTGGAGTATGAATATGTCGAATCCCGGCGTTTGAAGGGAACGCTCGAGGCCAACGATCTGCCCGGCCTGTTTTTCGCGGGTCAGATCAGCGGGACGACGGGCTATGAAGAAGCCGCTGCCCAGGGGCTGGTTGCCGGCCTCAACGCTGCGGCATCGGCGCTGGATCTCGATGAAGTGCGGTTTGACCGGCGGACCTCGTACATCGGCGTCATGATTGACGACCTCACCCTCCAGGGCGTGACCGAACCGTATCGGATGATGACCGCGCGGGCCGAATTTCGACTGTCTCTCAGGGCCGATAACGCGACCTCGCGGCTGGGTGAGCATGCTCTTCGCTCGAATTGCGTGGGCGCCCGGCGTCGTCGGCACATCGAACAGCGGCTTCTCGATCGGTTGGCGCCGGACTGGGCCGAGAGCGAGGAGGGGCGGGCCGATGCGCTTTATGCGCCATACGTCGAACGGCAGGCTCGCGAATGGGCGATCGTGCGCAGCGATTCGGAGGCCCGGATCCCAGCGACGCTCGACTTCGCAACAGTCCCCGGGCTTTCCAACGAGATGGTCGAGCGGCTCGACGCAGCAAGACCTGAAACGCTTGATCAGGCCTCGCGCATAGCCGGGGTGACGCCAGCGGCCGTTTCCGCGCTGTTCATCGTGACCAGCCGCCGCGCTGCGGCATGAAGGAACGGCTGGAGGCGGCCCTCGGAAGAAGTGTTTCACGTGAAACATTGGAACGGCTCGCGCTGTACGCGGATATGATCGAGTCCGAGGCGACTCGTCAGAATCTTGTTTCACGTGGAACGTTGGGTGAACTGTGGGAGCGACATTTGATCGATTCTGCCCAATTGGCCAGGTTCGAACCCCATGACGGCGCGGCTTGGGTCGATATCGGGTCGGGCGCCGGGCTGCCGGGAATCGTCATTGCGTGCCTCGTCAACGGCCCCGTTAGCCTGATCGAACCGAGACGTCTTCGTGTCGAGTTTCTCTACAGGGTGATTGAACGGCTGGATTTGACCGCGATGGTCATCGCCGCAAAGGCCGAACGCGCAACGGGAAATTTTGATGTCATTACGGCCCGCGCGCTTGCTCCGCTGAACGAAACCTTCGGTCTATCCCTCCACTTGTCCACAAGAAAAACGGTCTGGGTGCTCCCCAGGGGCCGCAATGCCCAGACAGAAGTGGCGAACGCGCGGCGCTCATGGCAAGGTCGGTTTCACGTGGAACCAAGCGCCACCAATGCCGATTCCGGAATCGTGGTCGCAACGGACGTGAAAGCGAGTGGACGATGATCCGGATCGCAATTGCCAATCAGAAGGGCGGAGTTGGGAAAACCACGACCGCGATCAATCTGGCGACTGCGCTCGCCGCGATCGGCTGGCGAGTGTTGCTCATCGACCTCGACCCGCAGGGCAACGCGTCGACCGGCATCGGGGTCAGCGCATCCCAGCGCGAGCGTTCGAGCTATGACGTGCTGATCGGCAGCGCGACCGCCGCCGAAGTTGCTGTCCCGACCCGGGTACCCAGGCTTGATCTGCTTCCTGCGACGGTCGATTTGTCGGGTGCTGAGATCGAGATGGTCGGGCTCGACGACCGGGCCTATCGACTCGATCACGCCTTGCGTGACGCACCCCCGGGCCGGTGGGATATCTGCCTGATTGATTGCCCGCCGTCGCTCGGACTGCTTACCGTCAATGCGCTCGTCGCTGCCCGCCAGCTGCTGGTGCCGCTCCAGGCCGAATTTTTTGCTCTCGAGGGGCTCAGTCAATTGCTTCAGACCGTCGAGCGGATTCGCGGCGCCTTCAACCCCGACCTTGCGATTCTCGGAGTGGTGCTGACCATGTTCGATCGCCGCAACAACCTTAGCCAGGCCGTCAGCGATGATGTCCGGGCATGCCTCGGAACGGCGGTCTTCGAAACCGTCGTTCCGCGCAACGTCCGGCTTTCAGAAGCCCCCAGCCACGGCCTTCCGGCGCTGATCTACGACCTTAGATGCCCGGGTTCGGAGGCCTATGTGCGCCTTGCCCGCGAAGTCATCAGCCGGCTTCCCGACCTGGCTGTCGCGGCATGACCCAGGATCGCCATGCCAGGGGTCTGGGCAAGGGACTGTCTGCGCTGCTCGGAGAGAATCAGCGCCAGAGTTCGCCTGCGGCCGGCGCTGACCCGCGCGGGGTTCGCGAGATCGAGCTTGGGCGGATCAGGCCCAATCCATCCCAGCCTCGGGTTCAGTTCGACGAGGCGGCGCTTGAGGAGCTGGCCGATTCGATACGGCAGCGCGGCGTTCTCCAGCCGATCCTGCTGCGACCGGCGGGGGACGATTATGAGATCGTCGCCGGCGAACGACGCTGGCGCGCGGCGCAGCGTGCCAAACTTCATGCAATCCCCGCCATGGTGCGCGAAATCGATGCTTCGA
>JBDSSR010000238.1:0-2445 GCA_039928675.1 Sphingomicrobium sp.
CCTAGGTCTAGCCCGGCGCGACCAGGTCAGAGCATCGCGTTCGGAATGGACTGGAACTTGGAACCTTCGGCCAATGCCCCCGCAACCGGAAGTATCCCCGACGAATCGACGCAACACGACATGATGAAGGCGCGATTCGAACGGCTGACGCCGGGACAGCTCGATTGCCTTCGGCTCGTCCACCAGCACCTCCTGTCCAAGGAGATTGCGGCCGAGCTTGGAATTTCGCCTCATACCGTCGACCAGCGTATCCGCCAGTCGCTTCACGTGCTCGGCGTCGAACGCCGCGCGCAGGCGGCGCGCATCGTTGACCAGTACGCCGGGCCATATCAGCAATTGATACATCAATCGCCGCATATTGAGCGGGCCACCGGTACCGGCCACCCAGAGGCCGCGGTCAGTTTTCAGATTCGGCACGCTGACCGTGCAGGGGGGACCGGTGAAGCGGGTTTCACAACCGAGCAGAGGCTCGTTTCTTTCCGGTCTTCCCTGCAACCGCCGTTCGCCACCAGGAGTCACCCGCGGAATGAGATGAGTGTCGGCCAGAGGCTGTTGTGGGTCGCAGCGATCGCGATCGGAGCAGCATTCGCGGCGGGCATGTTTCTCGCCGGACTCGAAAGCCTCGCACGGCTGCTTAACAGCTAGAACGGCCCGTCACTCAAGCATCTGACCGCCAACAACCTCGGCTCACCCGCCGGGGGAGGAACAGTCATGCGCAAGCAAATGATCGAAGACGCCGCCCACCAAGTCGCGACACAGGTCCGAGCGGTCGAAGATTGCATCGAATCGGCACTGACCGAGCTTGCCGAGCTGCAAAGCCGGATGGTCCGGGCCAGGTCCGTTACGAGGGCCGGTTTCGTCGACAGCCACGCGGCGTTCGAACAGCTTGGGGCGGCCACCGGCGGACTGATCACCGCGCGCGGCGGAATCGCATACTGCCATGCAGCCTTGGCGGACACCAAACGGTCCATTCCCGGCCTTCGCACAACTGCGATCGGCGACGAGGAATGCCCGCCCAAGACCGGCTTTGCAGACCTGCGCGTGGTTGCCTGAAATCCTTGACCGGACACGCTCACGCGTGTTCGGTCGGGACAGTCCAATGGCACCCAACCTGTTTCGCGCACTGCTTGCACTCGTCGCGCTCTACGCACTGCTTCGCGGCAGGCGCGACGAGCGGCAGGTTGGCCTGATCCTGGTCGTCGGAGTGCTTGCCACCCACCTCGTCATATCGCCGGTACATGGGCGCTTCGCGGGCCTCGAGACGGCCGTGATGATGGTCGACATCGCGGTTTTCGGCGGCTTCCTGTGGGTCGCACTTCGATCCGAGCGATTCTGGCCACTGTGGATCGCCGGGCTGCAACTGACGACCTTGTTGGGGCACTTCATGAAGGTGCTCAACGCCGAACTTTTTTCCTGGGCCTATGGCGCGGCACTGGCCTTCTGGGGCTATCCGATCCTGCTCATTCTCGCGATCGGGACATGGCGCGGCCAGCGTCGCGAAACGACCCGGCCCCGCCTCGCCACCGTCTGAGCGGCCCTCCACGGTTGCGTAGCTTGTGCGCCGCCTTCAATGAGGGCCGATGTCGAAACGCAAGAAATCCCATCAGTCGCCTCAGTCGCATGGCTCGGCGGGCCGCCCGCGCCTGTGGGGCAAGCACGCCGTGTCCGCCGCGCTGGATAACCCCGCCCGGCGAATCCTGAAGGCCTGGGCTACCCGCGAAGCCGCCGGCTTTATGCAGTTCCCGGGCGAGGTTGCAGTCACTTTGGCGGATGTCGCCGACCTCGGCCGGCTGGTGCCCAACGATGCGCCCCACCAGGGCGTGGTTATCGAAGTCGAACCGCTGGAAGACATCTGGCTTGGCGATGCGCTGGCCGATGCGGCCGAGCGTTCCATCCTGCTCGTTCTCGACCAGGTCACCGACCCCCATAATCTGGGCGCAATCCTCCGTTCCGCGGCCGCGTTCGGGGCCGTCGCAATCGTTACGCAGGACCGCCACTCGCCGCCCGAAAGCGGAGTGGTTGCAAAGGCCGCCTCGGGCGCTCTTGAACGCGTGCCGTGGGTGCGGGTGGTCAACCTCGCCCGCGCGCTCGAGGATATAAGCGAAGCCGGGTTCTGGCGGATCGGCCTGACCGGCGATGCGGACACCGACCTGCGCGAAGCCCTTGGACCGTCGCGCGTGGCGCTGGTGCTTGGCGCCGAGGGCCCGGGTCTTCGGCCCAACACGCGTGAGCATTGCGACGCGCTCGCCCGACTTCCGATCAACGACGCGATCGAAAGCCTTAACGTGTCCAACGCCGCGGCGGTCGCGCTCTACGCCGCGAGCATCGGCTGATGGTCCGGACGGCCGGGAGCCTGACGGCCGCCATTGAAGCACTGGCCACGATCGAGCCCGCCTTTGCAAAGGTTATCGCGAGGCTTGGCCCGCCCGAGCCGCGCAACAGCGC
>JBDSSR010000239.1:0-28701 GCA_039928675.1 Sphingomicrobium sp.
TTTGAGGCCGACCTCTGGATATCTCCCGATGCTCAGCTTCTTCTCTTTACCGGCAAACCGATACTTTAGCCGCCACAGCTTCCCCCCAGAGGGTTGGAGAAGCAGAAACAGTCCGCTCGTGTCGAAGAGCTTGATCGGTTTATCACCGTGTTTCGCAGCTCTTATTGTCGTGTCAGATATTGCCATATGGGGGCCACTTTTTCGGAGTTTTTCAAATGGCCCCCAAAGTGGCCCCCAATACAGCGCGGTTGCGCACGAACGACGGCGAACGACGGCGGCCCGTCGATCCCTGTTAATAGCTGATTCCGGGGGTTTTTCCAAGCTCGAGCGATCGATCGCGAACAAAAAAATGGTGCCCAGGAGAGGACTCGAACCTCCACGCCCTTGCGAGCGCCAGCACCTGAAGCTGGTGCGTCTACCATTCCGCCACCTGGGCACGGGGCATTTCGACTTTCTGGCAGGCCGCGGCGCTTAAGGTGGCGCGGGCCGCCTTGTCAATGCGGCGGATCGGCGGCTAGTGCCCGACCTCATGATCGACCGCGAAGAAGAGCTGGTGACGGTGTTTGGAGGCGGCGGCTTCATCGGCCGCTACGTCTGCGAGCTGCTGTTGCAAAGCGGCGTCCGGGTTCGCGTCGTGCAGCGCGATCCACGCCAGGCCCATATGCTTCAGCCGCTGGCTCAAATTGGCCAGCTTGGAATCGAGGCGGCCGACGTGACCAGACCGGCCAGCGTCCGCAACGCAGTCCGCGGGGCGAGCGCAGTGATCAATCTAGCCGGCGCGTTCGGGCGGGCGATGCAGTCGGTCCACGTCGAAGGGGCGCGCAACATCGCCGAGGCCGTCCGCGACCATGGTGCGGGCGCGCTGGTGCATTTGTCGGCGATCGGTGCCGACCCGGCCTCGCCGTCGGCCTATGGGCGATCCAAGAGCGCGGGCGAGCAAGCGCTGCGCGGAGCCTTTCCGGCGGCGACGATCATCCGCCCGTCGCTGGTCTTCGGCCCGGACGACAAGCTGACCAACCGCTTTGCGGCTATGGCCCGTCTGCCCTTGCTGCCGGTCCTTGCAGCAAACACCAAATTCCAGCCGGTCTACGTCCGTGATCTTGCCCGCGCGATCGCGGCAGCAGCGCTCGACCGGCCGGCTTACAGCGGCAAGACCTTCGAAATCGGCGGACCGCAACGCCTGTCTATGGTCGATCTGCACCGCGAAATTCTTGGTTTGACCGGGCAGAAGCCCGAACTGGTTCGACTCCCCGACGCGGTCGGAAGCTTGGTTTCGCGCTTCGGTTGGCTGCCCGCCGCTCCGCTCGACCGCGACCAATGGCTGATGCTTCAATCGGACAATGTTCCGGCTGCCGGAGCGCCAGGACTTGAGGCCTTTGGCATCAAGCCGACGCCGCTTGCCGCCGTCGGTCCGGAATGGCTCGGCCGCTTTCAGCCCGGCGGAAAATTCGCCGGCCGGCGCATTCATTTGACCCCGGCGGCCTGAGCCTCCACCGGCCGGCCATGCCAATCCTCCTCATCGCAATCATCCTCGGGATCGTCGAGGGCGTCACCGAATTCCTGCCCGTCTCATCGACCGGCCATTTGATCCTTGCGACCAAGCTGCTCGGCTATGATGCCGACAAATGGGCCGCGTTCAACGTCATCATCCAGCTTGGCGCCATCCTCGCCATCGTCGTCCTCTACTGGCGCACCTTCTGGGCGGTGCTCGAAGGCATGATCAAAGGCAAGGCGATATCGTGGCGGTTCGTTCGCAACATCCTCATTGCCTTTCTGCCGTCGGCGATTCTCGGGTACCTGCTGATCAACCGGATCGAGGCGCTGCTCGGCAATGCGATGGTCGTCGCGGTTGCGCTGATCGTCGGCGGCGTCGCCATTCTCATCATCGAAAAGCTGGTCAAGCCTGGCGGGCAGGTGGGGGTCGCCGAGCTTCCGCTTGGCACGGTCATCGGCGTCGGGCTGGTCCAGTGCCTGGCGATGGTTCCCGGAGTCAGCCGATCGGGCGCAACGATCATGGGCGGCCTCGCGCTTGGAGTCGAACGGCGGACCGCTGCGGAATTCAGCTTTTTCCTGGCGATCCCGACGATGGTCGGAGCGACCACGCTGGAACTGATCAAGCACCACAACACCTTGCTGGCTGGCGCAAGTGGGGTTGGTCTGGGCGCGGTTGCGGTCGGGCTGGTCGTCAGCTTCGTCGTCGCAATCGTGGTCGTTAAGGGCTTCGTCCATTACATTTCGCGGCACGGGTTCGCCCCCTTCGCCTGGTACCGGATCATTGCCGGATCAGCCGCACTCGTGTGGATTGTTGCACGCTGAGTTTTATTCGTTCGGCACAAATGCTAAGCGTGCGTCATGGATAAGCGACTGATTCTGATAACAATGCTGACTTGCGCAAGCGCTCCGGCACTTGCTCAACCGGCCCCTGGCCCGGTCGGACCGCAGCTGATCGATCCGTCGACCGGCGCCCGCATCGGACGGTCGATGCAGGTTCTGTCGCACGCGCTGCTCAATCTTCACGTCGGCGAAATGCAGGCCGCGCTCGAAGGCCGCGAGCCGACGCGCAGCGACCGGAACCTCACCGTTCGCGACCTTGGCCGCCGCAACGACCCCGATTTTGACCGCAAGTTCGACGAACGGATCGCCAACGCCGGGCCGGTTATCGACCGCAGTATCGGGGCGATGAACCAAGCTTTGCCGGAGCTTCAGCGAAGTTTCGAGCAGGCCCGCGACGCAATCGCACGAGCGACCGCGAATTTGCCCGATCCAACCTATCCCAGGCGCTAGACGGCCCGCGACTACGCGCTAAAGCTGCCTTGCCATGTGGCAGCTCTTCCAATTCCCTCTTTGTCCCTTCTCGCGCAAGGTTCGGCTGGTCCTTGCGGAAAAGGGCGTCGGCCATGAACTGGTCCGCGAAAACCCGTGGGAAAAGCGCGACGAGTTCGTTGATCTCAACCCGGCTGGCGAAACCCCGGCTCTGGTCGAGCCCGACCAGGGCCTGACGCTGATCGGGTCGCAGCCGATCGTCGAATATTTCGACGAGACGCTTGACCGGATGCCGATGATCCATGGCAATGCCGCGCTTCGCGCCGAAATCCGCCGGATGACCGAATGGTTCGACATCAAGCTCTATCGCGAAGCGGTCGAGCCGATGATGAACGAGCGGATGCGCAAGCGGCTGGTCAGCCACGAGAGCCCCGACACCCGCATCCTGCGCGAGGCGATGCGGACCGCGAGCGAGCATCTCGACTATCTCGACTATCTGCTCGACCACCGCCGCTGGCTTGCGGGCCCCGGGTTAAGCCTCGCCGATTTCACCGCCGCCGCCCACCTCAGCGTCATCGATTATCTCGGAGCGCTCGACTGGCGCGGGCACAAGCAGACCAAGGACTGGTATGCAGTGATGAAGTCGCGCCCCGGGTTTCGCCCGCTGCTTGGCGAGCGGATGGAGGTCATCACCCCGCCCGCCCATTATGACAAGGTGGACTTCTAGGCCCGTACCGCCGTCACCAGATAGTTGAGCCGCAGATCGTCGCTCAGGTGAAGGCCGCGCGTCGGCGACCAGGCAATGCCTTCGACATCGACGCACTCAAGCCCGGTTTCGCTGAGCAAGGACCGCATCCGCTCGGGCCCGATGAACTTGTCGAAATCGTGGGTGCCGCGCGGAATCCGCCTGAACCCTTCCGCGATGGTGATGGTCAGCAGCCGCGACCAGGCGGTGGCGTTGGGAGTGGACAGGATCATAAGCCCGCCGGGCGCGAGCCGCGCCGCAAGTGAAGCGAGGAACGTTCGAGGTTCGGCGACATGCTCGATCACTTCCAGCGCCGTGACTAGGTCGAACCGGCCCTCCAGCTGCTCGACGTCGCCGGCGCGATAATCAATTTCCAGCCCCTGGCCGGCGGCATGGTCGCGGGCCACCGCGATCACTTCCGGCGCTGCATCGATCCCGGTGACGCGGGCCCCAAGCCGTGCCAGCGGTTCGGTCAGAAGCCCGGCGCCACAGCCGACGTCGAGCGCGGTCTTGGCTTCGAGCGGGCGGCGGCCACACTCGTCTGCCTGCCAGTGCCGGTCGATCTGGTCGCGGATATATTTGAGGCGCACCGGCCCAAGCTTGTGGAGCATTGCCGAGCTTCCCCTGGGGTCCCACCAGTCGGCGGCAAGCTTGCCGAAGTGATCGGCCTCGCTCTGCACGATGCTTGCTGCCGGTCGGGTCATGCCCCCAGTCGCGCTTGTGTTGCTCATCGCTCGCTGTCTAACAGGGCCGCAGTTCCA
This sequence comes from Sphingomicrobium sp., assembly GCA_039928675.1. Lineage (GTDB taxonomy): Bacteria > Pseudomonadota > Alphaproteobacteria > Sphingomonadales > Sphingomonadaceae > Sphingomicrobium. Next base: position 4,270 of record JBDSSR010000239.1, read on the forward strand.
ACCCAAGGATCGTATTTGCCCGCCCAGTCGACCCGTATCGTGATGAAATTCGGAGGAACCTCGATGGCCGGCATCGAGCGAATCCGAAGCGTTGCGCAGCGGGTCCGGCGAGAGGCCGACGCAGGCAGTCAGGTGCTGGTGGTGGTGTCGGCAATGGCCGGGGAAACCGACAGGCTGGTGCAGCTTTGCAAAGAGGCGGCGCCGCTTCACGATCCAACCGAATATGACGTCGTCGTCGCAAGCGGCGAGCAAGTCACTGCAGGCCTGCTTGCAATGACTCTTCAGGCGATGGGGATGAATGCACGCAGTTTCATGGGCTGGCAGCTCATTCGGGCATCGGGAATTCACGGCAACGCCCGGGTCGAAACGGTCGAATCGGCAACGCTTGACGAGGCTCTGAACGGCGGCACGGTTGCCGTTATTCCCGGCTTTCAGGGCGTTTCGACAGATGGTCGTCTGGCAACCCTGGGACGCGGCGGATCGGACACGTCGGCGGTTGCAATCGCCGCGGCGGTCAAGGCCGACCGCTGCGACATCTACACCGACGTCGACGGGGTCTATACGACGGACCCGAGGATTGTCCCCCGGGCGCGCAAGCTCAGCCAGGTAACGTTCGAGGAAATGCTTGAACTGGCCGGTGTTGGCGCAAAGGTTTTGCAGGTGCGCTCGGTCGGGCTTGCGATGCGGGAGAATTTGCCGTTGCGGGTGCTGTCGGCGTTCGAGGACGTGCCCGGCACCGATATCGTCGCGCAACTTTCAGAACCGGGGCTTTCAGGAGCAAATATGGAACGACATCTGATTGCCGGGATCGCCGCCGACCGCAACGAGGCGCGCGTCACTCTGACCGCGGTGCCCGACAGCCCCGGGACCGTTGCAACCGTGATTGCGCCGCTTGCCAAGGCCGGCATACAGGTCGACATGATCGTCCACGCCGCCGCCCCCGATGCCGGCTTTTCCGACCTCACCTTCACCGTCCCGAGGCCTAGCCTGGCCCAGACAATGGCCGTGATCGAGGAGCGGCGCGAGGCCATTGCCTACCAGCAGCTGGTGACCAACGACGCGGTCGCCAAGGTCAGCATCGTCGGGGTCGGAATTCGTTCCAACCCCGAGCTTGCAGCCACCATGTTCGAAGTTCTCGCCGAGCGGCAGATCAACCTGCTTGCCGTATCGACCAGCGAGATCAAGGTCAGCGCGCTGATTGCCGAGGACCAGCTCGACCTTGCGGTGCGCGTTCTCCATTCGGCCTTCGGGCTCGATGCAGAGCTTGCCGCGTGAGCGGCGAGGGGCTGGTCCCCGAAGCGCGCGAAATGCACCCGGCCGACGGCCACCGTCGGCTCGACGAACTGATGCGGCGCGGGACCGATTTCCTCGGCTGCAAAATCGCTATCCTCGGCGGTGCGATGAGCTGGGTTTCCGAACGCCATCTGGTCTCGGCGATTTCCAACGCTGGCGGGTTCGGAGTGATCGCCTGCGGAGCGATGACGCCCGAATTGCTCGATACCGAAATCGCCGAGACAAAGGCGCGAACCGAGCGGCCGTTCGGTGTCAATCTCATCACCATGCACCCCCAGCTTTTTGAACTGATCGATGTTTGCGCCAACCATCGGGTTGGGCATGTCGTGCTTGCCGGCGGGCTTCCTCCGGGCGGTGCGATCGACCGTATCAAGGGCAGCGGCGCAAGGCTCATCTGCTTTGCACCGGCGCTATCGCTGGCCAGGAAGCTGAGCCGCTCGGGGGCCGACGCGCTGGTCATCGAGGGCATGGAGGCGGGGGGCCACATCGGCCCGGTTTCGACCTCGGTCCTGGCCCAGGAAATCCTGCCGGTCGTCGCCAAAGATATTCCCGTCTTCGTTGCCGGTGGAATTGGCCGGGGCGAAGCCATTGCCGCTTATCTCGAAATGGGCGCGGTCGGGGTCCAACTCGGAACGCGCTTCGTCTGCGCGACCGAAAGCATTGCCCACGCCAACTTCAAGAAGGCCTTCATCCGTGCCTCGGCCCGCGATGCCGTGCTGTCGATCCAGGTCGACCCCCGGCTTCCGGTAATCCCGGTCAGGGCGCTGAAAAATGCCGAGACCGAGCGTTTTGCCGCAAAGCAGCGCGAAGTCGCCCGTGCCCTCGATGACGGAGCGATCGAAATGGGCGAAGCGCAGCTCCAGATCGAGCAATATTGGGCCGGCGCATTGCGCCGCGCGGTGATCGACGGCGACATCGAGGCGGGCAGCGTGATGGCCGGCCAGTCGGTCGGCATGGTCACGCGTGAGGAGCCGGTCGAAGCGATTCTCGCCGAACTGGTCGACCAGGCCGCAGCTGCGCTCGCCGACCGCGGCTGACCCCTCGCAAAAGGTCCGCCGTGCAAATCTCGCGGTGACAGCCGGCGGCTCCTTCTGATAGCGCCGTTGCAATGCCCTTGTCCGCCGCAGCGTCCGCTCGCGAGATCCTGACCGGTCTTCACGAGATCATGGCCAAGCGCGGCTCGGCGCAGGCCAAGCTCGACCGCGTCGTCGATCTGATTGCCGCCGCGATGGGCAGCGAAGTGTGCTCGATCTATCTGCTTCGCGACAATTATCTCGAGCTGTTCGCAACCCATGGCCTGCGCAAGGAGGCGGTCCACCTCACCCGGCTGCGAATGGACGAGGGACTGGTCGGAACGATTGCCGGAGAGGGCCGAATTCTCAATCTCGCCGAGGCTGCCGAGCATCCGGCCTTCGCCTATCGGCCGGAAACCGGCGAAGAGCGCTTCCACAGCTTTGCCGGAGTTCCGATCGTCCGCCTCGAAAGCCCCATCGGGGTTCTTGCGGTCCAGCATGCCGACCCGCGCCGCTATGAAAATGTCGAGATCGAGGCGCTTCAGACCGTCGCCATGGTGCTTTCGGAAATGATTGCCGGCGCCCGGCTGGTCGATGGCGCCCGGCGAAGCCGCTTGCGCAGCGCCGGACCGCTGCGACTCAGCGGGCTTGGCCTGGTGTCCGGCATGGCCAAGGGCGTTGCAGTCTTCCACGAGCCTCGAATTGTCGTCGAGCATACCGTTGCGGAGGACACCGAAGCCGAGCGCGAGCGCGTCTACACCGCCTTCCGCAAGATGCGCGAGCAGATCGACACAATGGCGCGCGACGCCGAGTTCGGAACCACCGGAGAGCATCAGGAAATCCTCGAGACGTACCGGATGTTCGCTTATGATGAGGGTTGGTCGCGACGGATCAACGAGGCGATCGACAGCGGCCTGACAGCCGAAGCAGCGATCGAACGAGTCCAGCAGCGCACCCGCGCGCGGATGCGCGAAATCGACGATCCTCTGCTTCAGGAACGGATGCACGACCTTGAAGATCTGTCGAACCGCCTGCTGCGGATCGTATCGGGGCGCTTCGGCACCGCGGCCCAGACCGGGCTGACGCGCGACGCGGTTCTGATCGCTCGCAATCTCGGGCCGGCCGAACTGCTCGAATATGACCGGCGGCGCTTGAAGGCCGTTCTTCTCGAGGAGGGCTCGCTGACCTCGCACATGACGATCGTGGCGCGCGCCATCGGTGTTCCGGTCATCGGTCGTCTGGCCGATATCCGCCACAGCGCCGACGACGGCGAGACCATCCTGGTCGATGGCGATAGCGGAAGCATCATCATCCGCCCCAGCCGCCCACTGGTCATCGGCTTCGATCAGCGCCGCGCGATGAGCCAGAAGCGGCGCGCCGAATTTGCAGCAATTCGCAATCTTCCGGCACAGACCCTGGACGGCGCTCTGATCAGCGTCATGGTCAACGCCGGACTTGCCGAGGATGCAGCAACGCTGGGGATCAGCGGAGCCGAGGGAATCGGCCTGTTCCGCACCGAATTCCAGTTCCTGGTGTCGGCCACGCTCCCCGGCCGCGAGCGTCAGCAGCGGCTCTATACCAAGGTGCTCGAACAGGCTGGCGACAAGCCGGTGGTCTTCCGCACCGTCGACATCGGCGGTGACAAGGCGCTTCCCTATCTTTCCGACGATTCTCAAGAGCAGGCGGAAAATCCGGCGATGGGCTGGCGCGCGCTGCGCCTTTCGCTCGACCGATCGACGCTGATGCGGGCGCAAGCGCGGGCGCTGATCGAAGCGTCGGGGGGCCAGGTCCTGCGCGTGATGTTCCCGATGATCTCGGAACCGTGGGAGTATGAGCAGGCGCGCGCGCTGTTCGAGGAGCAGGTTGAATGGGCCCGCGGCGCGCATCGCAAGGTGCCCAGGCAGATATTGTTCGGCGCCATGCTGGAAGTCCCGGCCCTTGCCGAAATGCTCGACCTGCTCCTTCCGCGGGTCGACTTCATCTCCGTCGGGACCAACGATCTGACCCAGTTCCTGTTCGCCGCCGACCGTTCGGATCCGCGTCTTGCCCAGCGTTATGACTGGCTGAGCCCGGCCATCCTGCGCTTCCTCAAGCGCGTTCTGGACCAGGCTCGAGCGGCCGAAGTTCCGGTCCGCATCTGCGGCGAAATGGCTGGCCGTCCGCTCGAGGCGATGGCTCTCATCGGCATTGGCGTGGAAAATATCTCGATCACTCCGGCGGCCATCGGCCCGGTCAAGGCGATGGTCCGCTCGCTCGACGGAGCAGCAATCCGGAACAAGCTCGACCAGCTTCTCGTCCGTCCGCCCAAGGACATGCGCCGAGTTCTGACCGACTGGGCGCGCAAGCATAAGGTGATTATCGAGTAGCGGGCGGTTGACAGTGCGCCGTGGGCGCTCGAACAAGGGTCAGGCGTTGGCGAAGGCGAGGGGAATGGACGAAGAGCTGGTCGAAGCTGCCGCACCACGGGTTGGGGAGCGGCTTCGTGCGGCGCGCGAGGAGGCCGGTATCAGCCTCGAGGATGTCGCCGCCCAGACGCGGATTCCGCAACGGCATCTTGAAAGCATTGAAACGTCCGAATGGGACAAGCTTCCGGCGCCGACATACACAATTGGCTTTGCCAAGAGCTACGCCGGGATGGTCGGTCTCGACCGCGCCCAGATCGGCGAGCAATTGCGCGAGGAAATGGGCGGCCAGCGGTTCACAACGATTGCTCCGCCCGAGGTGTTCGAGCCGGCCGATCCGGCCCGTGCAATGCCGCGCTGGCTGGTGCTTGGCGCAATTCTCGCAATCGTCCTCGTCGTCGTCGTGATGAGCTGGCTCAACCGCCGCGCGCTCCAGCCCGGCGAACCGGCCGCGACGAGTTCCGCCATCGCGCCCGCACCGCCCGCACCGGCGCCTCCTCCCGCGGCAGCGGCCGACGGAGCAGTGATCCTGACTGCAACCGGTCAGGCCTGGATTCAGGTCAGCGACCAGGGCACGACCCTGTTCGAAGGCGAGCTTGCGCCGGGCCAGAGCTATACCGTCCCATCGACCGCGGTCGCGCCGCTGCTCAAGGCGGGCAAGCCCGAATCGCTGCGCATCAACGTCGGCAATGCGGTTGCCCCGCAAGTCGGGCCGTCGGGCAAGGTTGCGTCTACAGTCAGCCTTAAGCCGGCGGACCTGATGCGCGGTCCGGTTGAAGTCCCCGCCGCTTCTCCTCCGCCGGGCAATTCGACCGGCTAAGGGCGTGATCATTTGGGTCATCCGGGCGCGGTTCGGGTGATTCATCTGCGGCTAAGCCGCATCGGAGCAACGCGTTGCGTGACATGAAACTTGGGGTGAAATCGGTGAAATCTCGTTTGATGATGCTCGCGGCGCTTGGCGCCTTGATTACCGCCGCGCCGTCCTCGGCCCAGCGCCAGCCACCGACGCCCGACCAGCGGCTCGACCGGCTGGAACGCGAAGTCCAGCAGGTCCAACGCCAGCTGTTTCCAAAGGGGCGGCCGGCCGACACGGCCGGGTTTGCCGACGATCCGGCGGCGACCCAGTCGGCGGTCCTGTCGCTCGCCCAGCGGCTCGATTCGCTCGAACGGCAGATGCAGGATCTCCTCCGGGCCTCGGAGGAGAACGGCAATCGCCTGCGTGGCATTGAAGCCGGCATGAGCAAAATCCGCGCCGATCATGAACAGCGCATCGCGACGCTCGAGCAACGGATCGCGACCGCTGGGGCAGTGCAACCGACGACGTCCGACGTCGGTCCGGCCGCGGGTCCTCCGGCCAGCACGCGTCCTCGGCCGCAGCAGCCTCGCGCAACGGTCAGCGCGGCGTTGCCGGCCCCGGGCGATTCGCCACCGCTTGCCGGAGCGCCGGTTTCGGACCCAGCCGAAGACGCCTATTCCGAGGGCTTTCACCAGTGGGAAGCCGGTCAGTACGACCAGGCCATCACCTCGCTTAGGGCGTTCACCGCCGCCTATCCCAAACACCGCCGGGTCAGTTATGCCAACAACCTCATCGGCCGGGCGCTCCTTGACAAGGGCCAGGCGCGGCCGGCGGCGGAGGCCTTGCTTGCCAATTATCGCCGCGACCCGCAGGGCGAGCGTGCACCCGACAGCCTGTTCTATCTGGGCCAGGCCCTGACTAAGCTTGGCCAGGCCGCGCAGGCCTGCAAGGCCTATGCCGAACTCGACGCAGTTTATGGAGCGAAGATTCGCCCCGATCTCAAGAAGCTTGAGTCCGACGCTAGGGCCCAGGCGCAATGCAGCTAGGATATTGATGACTGACAGCTCCGAAATTACACTTCAACCGAATACCGAACTGGTCGAGCGCTTCGAGCGCGATCTTGCTCCGCTTGCCAGGCCCGGAACCCGGCTTGGGCTCGCAGTCTCGGGCGGAGCCGACAGCGTTGCGATGCTCTTCCTTTGCGCCGCTGCCCGGCCCGGCGAGATCGAAGTCGCAAGCGTCGATCACGCGATTCGCGCCGACGCCCGCAAGGAGGCTGAAGCGGTTGGCGAACTGTGTGCAAAGCTGGGCGTGCCGCATTCCATTTTGACCGTCGAATGGGATGAAAAGCCCGAAACCGGCATTCAGGAACGCGCCCGGATGGCCCGCTATCGCCTGCTTGGGGACTGGGCCCGCGATCGATCGATCGGAGCGCTCGTCGTCGCCCACCATGTCGACGACCAGGCCGAAACCTTCGTCATGCGCCTTGCCCGCGGGGTCGGCGTCAAGGGTCTTTCGGCAATGCGCCGGCTTACGCTTCCGCCTGGGGGCAAGATCGCGCTTATTCGCCCGCTTCTCAATTGGCGCCGGTCGGAGCTCGAGCAGATCTGCAAGGATTGCGGAGTTAGCCCGTCGGCCGACCCAAGCAATGACGACGAGCAGTTCGAACGGGTGCGAATCCGCAAGGCGCTCGGCGCGTCCGACTGGCTCGATCCAGCGGCCATTGCGAAAAGCGCGACGAACCTCGCTCGGGCCGATTCAGCGCTGCATTGGGCGGCCACCCAGGAATGGCGCCGGGCGGTCACCAACGGTGGCGGCGCGCTGGTTTACACGCCGGGAAATGCGCCGATCGAGATTCGCCGCCGGATCGCCAGCCGGGCAGTCATGCGGCTAGCGAGCGAGGGGCGCGGAACCGAGCCGCGCGGCCGGGAAATGGATCAGCTGGTCGCAGCGCTGGTCAGCGGACGCAAGGCGACCCTTCGTGGAGTGCTGTGCAGCGGCGGCAAGCAGTGGCGCTTTTCCAGGGCACCCGCACGCCGCGCGAAGGCCGAGGCGAACTGAGCGCAGCGCGGGCCGACAGCCCGCTTATTGATCGGAACCTTGCGCGGCCACATTGTTATTAAGTGTGATGTGCCTATTTTAATTCTTAGCGCGTGCCGCGCTTGCGAGAGAGCGATGAGCGACAAAGACCAAAAGCCCGCAAACCCGTGGACCAGGAGCCTGCTGATCTGGGCCGGCCTGCTGTTTGGGCTCGTGCTGTTCGTCCAGTTGATCGGCGGGACATCCCACCCAGCCACGGGCGATACGATCGCTTACTCGGAATTCGTTCGCCAGGTCGACGACGGGAACGTCCGCACGGTGACGATGGCGGCCGGCGGATCGGGCGCAAATTCGACTATCAGTGGCAAGCTCGCAAGTGGCGAAGCCTTCCACACCATTGCACCTGCCGGAAGCAACATCGCCGACCGCATGATCGGCAAGGGTGTCGCGGTCCAGGTCAAGGCCGATGAGCAGGGCAGCATCTGGCTCTACATGCTTTACAATTCGCTGCCGTTCCTGCTGATCCTGGGGATCAGCTTTTTCGTCATGCGCCAGATGTCGAAAAACGCCGGCTCCGGCGCCATGGGCTTTGGGAAAAGCCGGGCCAAGATGCTGACTCAAAAGGAAGGGCGGGTTACCTTCGCCGACGTTGCGGGAATCGACGAAGCACGCGAAGAGCTCCAGGAAATTGTCGAATATCTCAAGGACCCGGGAAAGTTTGCCCGGCTCGGCGGCAAGATTCCCAAGGGCGCCCTGTTGGTCGGATCGCCCGGCACCGGCAAGACCTTGCTTGCCCGCGCGATCGCGGGTGAGGCAGGGGTCCCGTTCTTTTCGATCTCGGGCTCGGACTTTGTCGAAATGTTTGTCGGAGTTGGCGCAAGCCGGGTTCGCGACATGTTCGAACAGGCCAAAAAAGCTGCGCCCTGCATCGTGTTCATCGACGAAATCGACGCCGTCGGCCGCCATCGCGGGGCGGGCCTTGGCAACGGCAATGACGAGCGCGAGCAGACGCTTAACCAGCTGCTGGTCGAAATGGACGGGTTCGAGGCGAACGAGGGCATCATCATCATTGCCGCCACCAACCGTCCCGACGTTCTCGACCCTGCCTTGCTTCGGCCGGGCCGGTTTGACCGCCAGGTCGTCGTTCCGCGGCCCGACATCGACGGCCGCGAACAGATTCTCGCGGTTCACATGAAGAAGGTTCCGCTTGCGCCCGATGTCGATCCGCGCGTGATTGCCCGCGGCACTCCCGGATTCTCGGGCGCCGACCTTGCCAACCTCGTCAACGAAGCAGCCTTGCTTGCGGCGCGAAGGGGCAAGCGGCTAGTCGCAATGCACGAGTTCGAAGAGGCCAAGGACAAGGTCATGATGGGCGCCGAACGGCGTTCGATGGTCATGACCGAGGATGAAAAGCGGATGACTGCCTATCACGAGGCGGGCCATGCCGTCGTTGCGTTGCACGAACCGGCGTCGGATCCGATCCACAAGGCGACGATCATTCCCCGCGGCCGGGCCCTTGGAATGGTCATGCGTCTGCCCGAACGCGACAGTTACAGCTATCATCGCGACAAGATGTACGCGAACCTTGCAGTGGCGATGGGCGGGCGGGTCGCCGAAGAAGTGGTGTTCGGCTACGACAAGGTGTCTTCCGGCGCGTCCTCCGATATTCAATACGCAACCCAGCTGGCGCGCGACATGGTCACCCGCTGGGGCATGTCCGACGCACTTGGACCGCTTCAGTACGCCGAGCCCGATGAGGAAGTGTTCCTCGGCTATTCGATGAACCGGCCGCGGCAGATGTCGAACGAAACAGCCCAGGCGATCGACAATGAGATCCGCAAGGTGGTCGAGGACGGCTACGATCGCGCCAAGCACCTGCTCACCGAACATCGGGCCGAGCTCGAGACTCTGGCCAAGGCGCTGCTCGAATATGAAACGCTCTCGGGCGACGAGATCAATGCCGTGATCGCGGGCGATCCGATTGATCGCGGCGGTGCCAAGGGCCCCTCGCTTCCGGCAGCTGGTTCGTCGATCCCCAAAGCCAAGCGGCCCAATGCCGGAGCGATCGGCGGTCCCGCGGCCGCTGGTGCCTAGCCGCTCATTCCCAGCCTAGCTGCTCATGCCCAAAACGACGACCGTCATCGCGAACAGCGCCAGGGCCATTATTGCAAACAGCAGCAGGATCGCCGTCCGCCACAGCGCTCCGACCCGCCCAAGCGAATAGGCACCTTTCAAATCGCGATACAGATGGATCGGCGGCACCAGCAGGGCTGGATAGGCGGCGCCTGGTAAACCCGCTTCGCTCCACAGGCTAAGCGCGGCCGCAAGAAGCATCATGAAGGCCAGCGAATAGGTCACGAACACCACGTGGTCGTATATCTTGAAGCGTCGACTGAACGGGAACAGCAGCCACAGCAGCGGTGCCGAGATGGGAATCAGCACCCAGGCATATTTCGAGGCTGCGTCCTGAAGCCGGTACAGCGCGAGCTGGGGATTGGCCTTGGCCCGCTGGATGGCATCGTTGACCAACGGCACGCTGCTTCGAACATTGACCGCGTCCTTGTCGGCCAGGACTGCGCTTGCGACGCCTTCCCGACGAACCCTTTCGAGCATCGCCAGCGATTGCTGCTCATCCGCGATGTCGCGATCCAGAGCCTTGATCCGATCGCCGGTCGCATGGCCTCGCTCGGCCTCGAGCCGGGCAAGGCTGGCCTTCATCTCGCCGATCGCCTTGTCGGTCGACTGGTTGGTTTCGCTTCCGTTCGCTAGCTGACCAACGCCGCCCGGGCCGCCGAGCAATTGGATCGCTGCAAACAGGAGGAAGACCGAAAACAGGAAAACCCCGAGCGGAGATACGAACCGCGCTCGCTGTCCCTCGATGTACCGTCTGGTCAATTGGCCGGGGCGCCAGGCGAGAAGCGGCAGGGTGCGGAATATCTTGCCCTCGAAGTTCAGCACGCCATTGAGGAAGTCGCCGCCGAACGCGCGCAAGGTGCGGTGCACGCGGGCCTTCTGACCGCACGCGCTGCAATAGGGACCCGCAAGTGGCGCGCCGCAGTTCAGGCATTGCACGACACCAGCGCCTTCGAAATTGTCCATTGCTGTCCCCCGGCGAAGCGGCACATTAGGCGGCCTCAAGCACCCATGCTAGCGGGGCGAATGGCTCGCATCGGCCTTCTCGGCGGCTCGTTCAATCCGGCCCACCTCGGACACCGCCGGATCAGCCTCGCGGCGATCCGTGCACTTGGCCTCGACGAGGTGTGGTGGCTGGTATCGCCGGGCAATCCGCTCAAGGATGACGCCGGCATGGCGCCCTTCGAAGCGCGGCTCGCTTCGGCCCTCCAAACCGGGCGCGGAAGCCGAATTCGGGTCAGCGACTTCGAACGGCGTCAGGGCACCCGCTTCACCATCGACACCGTTGCCCGCCTCAAGAAGTCCTATTCCGGCCACTGTTTCATCTGGTTGCTTGGAAGCGACACCCTGCCGAATTTTCACTTGTGGCGCGACTGGAGGGGCTTAGCGCGCGAACTGCCGATTGCGGTGATTCGCCGGCCCGGTTATGATCGAGCTGCCCACGCGGCGCGCGCGATGGGCTGGCTGCGAGGGTTTGTCCGCCCTACCAGCCAGGCCAAACAGTGGACACAGTGGAGTGCACCGGCGATCGTTTTCCTTCGCCTGCCGCCCGACCCGACGTCCGCGACGGCCATTCGCGCAGTCGATCCAAGCTGGTATCGCCGATCGCCATCGCGCGCTTCGCGCGTCTCGCCGGACCGGCATAACCTTGCCCGCCAGGAGACCCCTTGACCGAATCTCTCGCCGAGACCGCTGCCAGCACAGCCGGCCGACCTCCGATCGCCAACATTGAGGAACTTCACGCCCTCGTCCTTCAGTCGCTCGACGACGACCAGGCGCAGGAGGTTGTGACCATTCCGCTGGCCGGCAAATCGAACATCGCCGATCATATGGTGATCGCGTCGGGGCGCTCGACGCGGCAGGTGGCATCGATGGCGGTTAAGCTTGGCGACAAGATCAAGGAGCGATTTGGACGGAATGTCCGAATAGAAGGGCTCCCGGCCGCCGACTGGGTGCTGATCGATGCGGATGACGTGATTATCCACATATTCCGGCCCGAAGTGCGAAGTTTTTACAATCTGGAACGAATGTGGGCATTTGGCGAGGATTCGGGCGCAAACGCGGCCGCTGGCGGGTGAGACAAATGCAAATTCGGGCTTTTCTGTTTGCGCTCTTAGCGCTGGGCGCTCAGCCGGCGCTTGCGGCGTCCTCGCCCGGCATGTCGGAGCTTGAACGGCAACTCAACCTCATGGTCGCGAACAGTACGACCGATGTCGGCATCGCGGCGCTTGACATGACCACTGGCGAAACCCTGAGCGTGAAGGGAGACACGCCGTTCCCGATGGCAAGCACGGTCAAAGTCGCGATCGCGGCGCTCTATCTTTCGCAAGTCGACCACCAGATGCGTTCGCTCGACGATTCGATTAACGGCCAGCCGGTTCGCGTTCTGATGGCCAAGATGCTGATCCACAGCGACAATCGCGCCGCGGACATTTTGTTCAAGGCGGTCGGCGGCCCCAATGCAGTGCATGGCTGGCTGCGCGACAATGGCATCAAGGGGGTCCGGGTCGACCGAACGATCGCCCAGCTTCTGGCGGCCCGTCGCGATCTGTGGGACCGCAGGGACTCCAGCACTCCGGTCGCGATGGTCGATCTTCTTCGGCGCTTGTACAAGGGTGACCTGATCAAGCCCCACAGCCGCAACTATCTGCTTGGCCTCATGGCCCGCTGTGAAACCGGGAAAAACCGGATGAAGTGGCTGCTTCCGAATGGAACGCCGGTTGAACACAAGACCGGCACGCTGACCGGGCTTGCCGACGATGTCGGGTTCATCTCGATGCCCGACGGGCACCGGGTCGCGGTGGCGATCTTCACGCGCGGCGGGTCCGGGCGGCCTCAGACCATCGCCGAAGCCGCGAGGGTTATCTACGATGGCTTCAGGTCGGCATTTACCTTCACCCTGCGGCCGACGCTTTCGGGCAATTAGTGCTTCTGCACATCGTCGCGCGCGGCAAGATCGGCCGCTCCTTCGAAGCCGATCTGGTCGACCGCTACGTCAAGCGCATCGCCTGGCCGACCCGAATCACCGAGCTTCCCGAACGTGGCGGCAACGTACCGCCCTTGCCAGCCGCTGCTGTCACCATCGTTCTCGATGAGCGCGGTCAGGCGCTGAGCTCGGCCGACTTCGCCCGAAAGCTCGAAAGCTGGCGGGACGGGGGCAAGCGCGAAGCACGGTTTCTGATTGGTGCCGCGGATGGCCATGATGCGGAACGGCGCGCGGAGGCCGACCTGCTCCTGTCGTTCGGCCCCGCAACATGGCCACACCTGATGGTTCGTGCGATGCTCGCCGAACAGCTGTTCCGGGCGATGTCGATCCTTGCAAATCATCCCTATCATCGGGAAGGCTGACCGAGTGCGCGCCGGAATGCTTCTGCTGCTCATCGCGCCGCTTCTCCTGTCGTCGAGCGCATTGGCCGAGTTTTTGGCTCAGCCTGCGGTCCAACCCGTCGTCCAGTCCGCGGTCCAGGAGTCCACCGAGCCGCTCGGCCAGGCAGTGGAACGCGCTCGGGCCGAGCAGTTGGCGGCCGAGCAAGAGGAGGCGCTGCTCAATCGCGCTGTGGGGAAGGCTCAGGGCGAAGACGAACGATTGCGGGCCGGCGAACGCGCCGCCGCCCAGGGCATCGACGCGGCCGAAGCGCGGATCACCGTGGCCGATGCACGCATCCGTCTCGTTGACGCCGCCATCGCTGAGCACCGCGAGCTCCTCGCGCGCGAGGAGCAACCTGCGTCGCTGCTCCTCGCCGGGCTCGCAGTGATGGCCCAACGCCCGCCGCTGATGGCATTGGCCGGCGGCGGCGGCACCGATGAGCTGGTCGATGTCCGCATCCTGCTGGCGCGTACCCTGCCGACAATCCGGGCCCGGACCGCGCGAATCTCGGTCGAACTCGCCGAGGGTCAGCGGCTTCAGCGAGTGGCTCTCCTCGCGCGAAGCGACCTGGCCGCTGGGCGGCAGGCGCTGGTCGGACGGCGGGCATTGCTCGTGGCGCTTGAGCAGGCCGTCCAGCACCGCCTTCTAGCGACCGGCGGACAAGCGCTCAGCGCGGGCGATGCGGCGCTCGCCGCGGGCGAGGATGTCGAACGGTTGCGCGGAGCACAGGCCGACAGCCGGGGGATCCGAACGGTTGCTAAGCAGTTGGCGAGCGAGGCGCCCGCGCCCGCCCGGCCGACGGCCGACGGAGGCCAGGTTGAACGGCCCGCTTTCGCCTTTGCGCTTCCGGCGGCGGCCCCGGTCACACAAGGCCTGGCCGCCGTGAGCGACAGCGGTGTTCGCTCGCGCGGGGTAACGCTGGCAACCGCGCGCGGGGCGCCACTGTCCGCGCCCGCCGATGGAATCGTCCGCTTCGCCGCACCGTTCCGCGATTATGACGGAGTGATCATCATCGACCATGGTGGCGGCTGGATGAGCTTGGTCGTCAACCTGTCGACGCAGCTAAAGCCGGGCGACCGAGTCGGGTTCGGCGATCCGCTCGGGCGCGCGCTTGGCCCGATCGAGGTCGGATTGTCCCACCATGGGCGGCAATCCTCGCCTGCTCTCATCGCAGGTTCATCTGGCCCTCTGTCAAAGGGCGCTAAAGGCCGCTAAATCGCTTTCGCCGCCTTGATGGGACGCCAACTGATGAATTGGAATTCGAAGCTTCTGCCACCGCTTGCGCTCGTCGGAGCACTGTCTCTGGTTCCCGTGACTGCCAGCTCTTTTGCTGCCGCGGACACGACCAATTACCAAGAGCTCGAGAAGTTCATGAGCGTCTACGAACGGGTCAAGGCCAACTATGTTGAACCGGTCGACGACCATACGCTGATCAAGGGCGCCATCGACGGAATGCTGTCCGCGCTCGACCCACACTCCTCCTATGCGGAGGCGAACGATTTCGATCAGCTCAAGAGCACCACCGATGGCAATTATGGCGGGCTCGGCCTTAGCGTTTCGATCGAGGACGGGGCGGTAAAGGTCATTGCCCCGACCGAGGATACCCCGGCGTGGCGCGCGGGCGTCAAGGCGGGCGACTACATCACCCATATCAATGGCGAGCTGGTTTATGGTCTGTCGCTCGATGATGCGGTCTCGAAAATGCGCGGGGCGCCTGGCACGCCGATCAAGCTGACCCTGGTCCGCCCGGGGCGTGACAAGCCGCTTGACCTGACGATGGTTCGTGAGCGGATCGAACTTCACCCGGTGAAGTGGGAGGTCAAGGAGGGCATTGGCTACCTCAACATCAACACCTTCTCGGGTAATGTCGGGGACCAGGTGAAGTCGGCTTTGCTGTCGATCGACAAGGCCACGGGGAGCCACCCGCTCGGCTATGTCGTCGATCTGCGATCGAACCCCGGCGGGCTCCTCGATGAAGCCGTCAACGTCAGCGACGCCTTTCTGGACAGCGGCGAAATCGTTTCTCAACGCGGCCGCACAAAGGATGACATCGAGCGCTATTACGCTCGCCCCGGTGACATGGCCCACGGGCTTCCGGTGATCGTCCTTGTCGATGCCGGCACCGCAAGCGCCTCCGAAATCGTTGCCGGAGCGCTTCAGGACCATCGCCGGGCGCTCGTCATGGGTGAACGCAGCTTCGGCAAGGGCTCGGTCCAGACGGTCGTCCAGACCGGTCCGGAAAGTGCTCTGCGCCTCACGACCGCGCGCTATTACACGCCATCCGGGCGTTCGGTTCAGGCCGGCGGGATCGATCCCGACATCATTGTCCCACAGCTGTCCGACGAAGATTACCACGATCGCCGGGTTGTTCGCGAAGCCGACCTTCGCCGTCATCTCCTTGCCCAGTCGAAGGTCGAGGACAAATTGCTTGAGGCCGACGACAGCCCCGATCCGCGCTTCGTGGCCAAGCCCGAAGAGTTGAAGAAGAAGGGCATCAAGGACTTCCAGCTCTATTACGCAATCAACACGCTCAAGCGCCTTTCCGGCAGTAGCGCGGTGGCCTCGGCGACGGTGGCCAGGAAGCTTCGCTAAGCCAGTGGCCGAGGCGATTGCGAACCCGCCCGTGCCCCAGCCATCGGGCGCAGCAACGATGGCTCCAGCTGCCTCCGCTCGGCTGATTGCGCTGCTGCTGCCGATGGCGTTGCTCGGCGGTGCTCTCGGGTCGCAATATCTTGGCGGCCTCCATCCGTGCGAAATGTGCCTGTGGCAGCGGTGGCCACACGCGGCCGCGATCATTTTCGCACTGTCGGCCTTCACTGCTCCGGCCAACTCGACGCGCTCGCGCGCGCTCATTTTGGCCGCCGCTGCGGCGATTGCGATTTCGGGAGCGATCGGGGTCTACCATGCCGGTGTCGAAGCAAAGCTCTTCGAGGGATTGACCCAATGTACCGCGCTTCCCCGGGCAAGCTCCACCGCCGAGCTTCTCAAGCAGATCACCCACGCGCCGCTGATTCGCTGCGACCAGGTGCAGTTTCGCTTCCTTGGCGTTTCGATGGCTGGCTGGAATGCCATCCTGTCCATCGGCGGGGCCGCGATGATCCTGTTCCTCTCGCTTCGGCGCTCGCCCCGATGAGCGGCTGGCGACCCGGCGACCGGCGTGCAAACCGCGAGTCGATGATCCGGGTCGATCAGGCCGGGGAATATGGCGCAACCCGAATCTATGCCGGCCAGCTTGCAGTGCTTCGGCGCAATGCTCCCGAAGCCCGGCTGATCGCGCGAATGGCTGCACAGGAGCAACGGCATCTCGAGCGGTTCGACGAGCTGGTCGCGCAGCGCCGGGTTCGCCCGACTATTCTTCAGCCGCTGTGGAATGTCGCCGGTTTTGCGCTCGGCGCGGCAACCGCGCTTATTTCGGAGAAGGCCGCGCTTGCCTGTACCGATGCGGTCGAGACGGTCATCGATCACCATTATGGCGAGCAGCTCGAGGAGATCGGCGGCGACGATCCCGAGCTTGCGGCCGACATTGCCGAGTTCAGGGCCGAAGAGGTCGAACATCGCGAAGCAGCGCGCCAGGCCGGCGCCGCCAATGCTCTGGCTTATCCATTGCTCACCGCGGTGATCCGTGCAGGTTGCAGGGTGGCTATCGGTCTTTCAAAGCGCATATGAGGAACCGGGCCGGGCCTCGACCGCTATTAGGCCTCGGGAAAGGAATTGGCAGGACATGACGAGCAAGCTGAAGAGGGCCAGGCTGACGATCACTCTCGCGGCGGGCGCAACGGCCATCGCCGGGATGGCGACGCTGCCCGAGCCCGCCGCAGCCCAACAGAATTCGGTCGCGGAAATCATTGTTTTCGGTTCCGACCCGTGCCCACGCTCGACCGACGATCGGGTCGTCGTCTGCGCCCGCCGCCCGGAGACCGAGCGCTATCGTCTTCCTAAGAAATATCGGCCTGGCGGAACTCGGCAGGAAACGACGGCCTGGGGCAAGAAGGCGCAGGCGCTCGAGACCCTTGGCGCGAGCGGAATCAACAGCTGCTCGGCGGTTGGCCCTGGTGGGACTTCCGGCTGCCTCACCCAGGTCATCAAGCAGGCTCGCCAGGAGCGCGCCGAGGACAAGGCAAGCGATACGCCACCGGGCGAATGAGACTGGGCGAATAGGAACCGGCGGTCGGCGGGCGCCTCGCGCCCGTTGTGGCGCCGGTCCTTGGGGAGAATGATCCATGACCGTCGCTGAAGCTACGCCGGATCTTGAGCATATCGACCACAATGACCGGGCGTTCATCGGCCATCCCAAGGGGCTGGGCTACCTCGGCTTCGCCGAGGGTTGTGAGCGCTTCTCTTATTATTCGATGCAGACGCTGCTCACGCTCTACATGGTCAATTATTTACTGGTTCCGGGCCGGATGGACCACGTTATCGGCCTCAACTGGGTGCAGGCGCATCTCTACGGTGGAATATCCGGACAGCCGCTCGGTTCGGCGATTTTCGGCACCTACACATCGGTCGTATATCTCACTCCGATCTTCGGCGGAATTGTCGCCGACAAGTGGCTTGGCCGCAACCTGACCCTGATCATCGGCGGAGTGCTGATGGCACTCGGCCATTTCCTCATGGCGATCGAGTCCGCCTTCATCTTCGCGCTTCTGGCCCTGATGTTCGGTGTCGGAGCGTTCAAGGGAAACATCGCGACCCAGGTCGGCGCGCTCTACGGCCCGAACGACCTGCGGCGCGCGATGGCGTTCCAGATCTTCTACATTTTCATCAACGTCAGCGTCATCGCCGCACCGCTAGTTTCGGGCACGCTGGGGCAAAAGGTCGGGTGGGACTACGGCTTTGCCTGTGCTGGTGTGGTGATGGTCGCCGGCCTGATCATCTATCTGTCCGGACGCCGCTATCTGCCCCCTGAAAGGCCCATCAGACGACGCGATGGCGCGGCAGTTCGCGATCCGCTGACCCGCGACGACTGGCTTCGCGTGCTTTACTTGGTTATCCTCATCCCGGTCCTTGCGATCACGCTCCTGACCAATCAGGAAATCTTCAACGCCTATCTGGTGTGGGGCGATCAGCAGTTTGATTTGACCTTGCTTAACCATACCAGCAGCTGGCTGATAACGGTCGACGCTACCGTCAGCTTCACAATGCTGGTGGCGGTAGCGGCCTTCTGGAAATGGTGGGGCGCACGCCACCGGGAGCCGGACGAAATCAGCAAGATGATCATCGGCGGGGTGTTCACCGTGGCTGCCGGGCTGGCGCTTTACATGGCCGCGCTTACCCAGCCCGCGGGCGGCAAGATCAGCCTAGTTTGGCCCCTGGTGTTCGAGCTGATGGCAAGCATCGGCTTTGCCCATATCCTGCCGGTCAGCCTCGCCTTGTTCTCAAAGATTTCGCCACGGCAGATCACAGCGACCGTCATCGGCCTTTATTACCTGTCGTTCTTCCTTGCCAACGCCATGGTCGGGTACATCGGCGGGCTCTATTCAAGCTTGCCGACGACCACCTTCTGGCTGATCCATGTCGCCAGCGCCGCGTTCGGCCTAGTCGCTTTCGTCGTCTTCAAGCTCGTGCTTGGCAAGCGCCTGGCCGGGACCGGGGCCGCGGAACAGGCGCGGGCGCTAGGCTAGGGAGCGACCGGCAACATCACCGCGCTTGGCGTCGCTCCGCCGTAATAGATTCGCTGCGTCGCGGACCGATAATCGGCGGCCTTGGCGTTGAATATATTGGGCACGAACGTTTGCGGGTTGCGATCATAGAGCGGGAACAGGGTTGATTGGACCTGGACCATGATCCGGTGACCCGGCAGGAACACATGGTCGACGTTGGGCAGCCCGAACCGATACTCCTCGACTTTGCCGGGCTTGAGCGCCGCGGGATGCGCCTTGTCGTGGACGTAGCGGCCGCGGAAGATGTCGATTCCAACGGGTAGCTGATATCCTGCCATTGTCGGCCGGGCGCCCTGCGCCGCGCCTTCGGGAATATCGTTGGGAAAGACGTCGATCAGCTTGACCACCCAGTCGCTGTCGGTGCCGCTGGTCGCAGCGAACAGGTCGACCTGAGGCGGCCCCATGATGTGAACCGCCTTGTCGAGTGGCGCACCGATATAGCTGACGAGGTCGGGCCGGTCGCTGACAAAGCGCTGATCGCGCGTCAGCCAACTGTGCCACTGGTCCGAATCGGCCATGTTGATCGGGCGCGGCAGGAACGGCAACGGCTTCATCGGGTCGGAGACGTAGGAATCGCTTCCGGCTTCGGCTGGGCGGGCGAAGCTCGTCGTCATTGCCGCGGTGAGGTACAGCGGTGTGGGCGTTCCCACCGGCCAGTGGGCGCTTTCTTCCCAGCGATTAATGCCCGTGGCGTAGGTCAAGGCCGACGGCATGTGCGGGTCGGGCCCGCCCTTGAGGTGGAAGTCGAGCCACGGCTTGAGCCACTGGGTCCGCCATTGCAGCGCGGTGTCGCCGTTGAAGGTCAGGTCGCCAAGGCCAAAGCCGTAATGATTGGCTCCCGAATGGCGCCACGGTCCGATCACCAGATGGAGCATGTCGCTCCCTTCGTAGCGATCCTTGAGCGCGCGATAGACCGCTGGCCCGCCGTAGCTGTCTTCCTGGTCCCACTGGCCGACCTCGATCATCGTCGGCACCTTGAGTGGCCGTGCCGCGAACCATTTGTCGACCGCCTGGTCCTGCCAGAAATCGGTGTAGGCCGGGTTTTCCATAACCTTGCGAATGGACGGCACCTGATCGACGCCCCAGTGTCGGGCAAAGTCGCCGGCCGAGCCGGCCTCGAGGTACATGGTGTAATCGTCGCCCTGCCCGTGAGCGATGCTTGCTCCAGCGTCGCCCTTGCCCGCACTCATGCCAAGAAAATAGTCGAACGATGGCACCCGGAAGGCGCCGTTGTGGAAATCGTCGTCGCCCATCCAGGTGTCGACCATCGGGCTTTCGGGGACCGCGGCCTTCAATGCCGGATGCGGATTGATCTCGCTCATCAGCGTGGTGAAGCCGAGGTAGGAGGATCCGATGGTGCCGACCCGGCCGTTGGTTGCGGAAACATTTTTCACGAGCCAGTCGATGGTGTCGTACGCGTCGGTCGCTTCGTCGATGCCGGTATTGTTCAGCGGTCCCGCGATTGGCCGGGTCAGGATCCACGTGCCCTCGGACCGGTGCATTCCGCGAATGTCCTGGATGGCAATGATATAGCCGTCCTCGGCAAACTCCTTGTACATCGCCGGGATGATGTCCTGCAGCCGCTGGCTGGGATTGCGGAAGGCATCGCCGTGGGCGTCGTAGGGCGATCGCGTCAAAAGGATCGGCGCGTTGGTTGTGCCCTTCTTCATCACCATCACGGTGTACAGCTTGGTCCCGTCGCGCATCGGAATCATGACTTCGCGCCGATCGAAGTCGGCCCAGGGCATCACCGAATTGTAATTTTCGACAACGTCCGGGGTCATCGCCGTCACTGGCTGCCTGGCAGGCGGTGCAGCTGTTGCCGCCGTTGCCAGGACGGGAAGGAGCGTGGCCGCGAGGCGCAATGCGAGCTTGGTCATGGGGCGAACCGTAGGAGCCGCTATCAAGTCCGGCAAGCAACGCGAAGGCCATGGCCAAGCAGTGGTCTGGGTCTTGCCGGGGCGCGATGTTCAAGCAGATCGAGGGCCCCGCGGAGCTGCCCAATCGTTAGAAACTACGGCGGAGCGTCGCCTTGATGGCGCGCGGCGCGCCGGGAGCGATATTGTTGTCGCCGTTGGTGGTCGGGAAATAATGCTTTCCAAGAAGATTTTCGGCGTTGATTTGTGCCTGGAACCCGCCGGGCAGGTCGTGATAGACTGCCCCATCGACCCGCTCATAACCGGGCAGGACGACCGCATTGCTGATCGACGCATAGGAGCTTGATCTAGCAATCACGCCAAGCCCGATGCCGATGCGCTTCGACAGGTCGTAGCGGCTCCACAGTGATAAACTGTGACGGGGAACCAGCGGCACCTCGCGGCCCCTGGGGGCGGCGGCGGTGGTCTCGGTGATCTCAGCCTTCTGCAGCGTATATCCCGCGGATACGAGCCATCGGCTAGTGACGCTGCGCTCGAGCCCAAGCTCGAGCCCGCTGCTGCGCTGCCTTCCGGTCAGCACGGTGCGCGAGGGGTCCGACGGGTCGAGTGCCCGCGTGTTGCTGCGGTTGAGCCGGTACAGCGCTGCTGTCGCCAGCAGGCCACCAACGTCCCATTTCGTGCCTATTTCCAGATTGTCGAAACGTTCGGGCTTCAAAGCCTGGGTGATCGAGGTCAGCGCGCTGAACTGATCGCCCGACTGTGGCAGGTAAGACCGGCTTGTGCTGCCATAGATCGAGATGTTGCGGGTCGGCTTGAGCACGACGCCAAGACGCGGCGACCACAGTCTGTCGCTTCGCTTGAAGGTAGATCCGCCGCCGCGCAGGTCGTCCACCGTCAGGTCGAAACTGTCGAAGCGAATGCCGGCGACGATTTCCAGCCAGCGGGTCGGCCGCATCTGCTGCTGCGCGTAGGCGGCGGCGACGGTCGCGCGAACCCGGTTGTTGGCATCGCTGGCGGCGGGCGCGAACGTTACCTTCGAGTCGGCAAAAGGGTTGGCGACAGGAACTGTATTGCCGCTGGTGAACGTCCCCGTATTGCGCAGGTTGCGCGAAGACTGGCGGCCGATTTCGAATCCAAGCAATGCGGTTTGATCGAGGCCGAACAGCGTGCCGTGCCACACCATCTCATTCTGGCTGAACAGATTCTGGCGGTCGTTTCGGTTGTTATAGGCGCCGAGGCTGACGACCCCGGTCGCCGGATAGTAGGCGGTCGGATAGATGTTTTGGTAGAATTTTGAATAGTCGCCGATCAGGGTGCGGCTGCGAAGCGTCAGGCCCCGGCCAGCATCATGTTCAATCGCGAGCGAACCGAGGTCGACGTCAACCCGCGCAACGCTGTCGTCGGGATCGCCGAAGAAGGTCCGATCATGGCCGCGAAGCGGCTCGCCGCCATTGGCAGGAACGCCGCGGTCGGCGGTCCGCCGGTCGTGGAAATGTTCGTAGGACCCGTCGATCCGTGTGCCGGGACCGGCGATCAGGGCGAAAGTGGGATTCACCCCCCAGCGCCGTGACGACACGCGGTTGCGGAAGCTGAGGCCAGATTCATATAGCGCATTGACCCGGCCCGCAGCATTGGTCGCCAGGCTTCGATCGAGATCGGTGGTCAGGCGGAAGCCGCCGAACCCGTCAGCGGACGCCGAGACATTGAATGCCCGGCTTAGCGCAGGTCGCTTAAGGACGCGATTGAGGACTCCACCGCCACCACCGCGGCCGAAGATCATTGCGTTGGGCCCTTTGAGAACCTCAACTTGAGCAACGTTGTAGAAGTCCCGAAAATACTGGACGTCGTCGCGCACCCCATCGACGAAGAAATCGGCGGTGCTGTTGTTGCCGCGCAGCACAAGCTGGTCGCGATTGCCTTCGCCCGACCCGTAAGACGCACCGGGAACGAAGTTGAGCAGGTCTGCAACCGATCGTAGCTGCTGATCGTCGATCTGCGCGGCGGTGATGATCGTCAGCGCTTGAGGCACATCCTTGACGGCGGTCCCGGTCCGGGTCGCGCTAATGGTCGATTGCACCCCATACCGTGATGGCCTGGCGGTCACGACGATGGCGTCCGGCGGTACTCCAGCATCGGCGGCATTATCGGCGATACCGACTGACGTGGCTGCGTGGGCTGGGTTCGCTGTAAATCCTGCGGTGGCGAACGCGACAGCCGGCCCGATAAGCCCGAAACCGCAAAAAATTACAGACAAAGCCGGTCCTCCCTGATGGCAGGACCGTTGTACTAATAATGATAATCATTCGCAATAGCTGGAATCATCGAACCTGTTCGACTATCAGGCTCCCAGCGCGAAGGGGCTCGAGAAGCTGGGTCGACGGAACGGCAGGGTCGAGCCAGCGCGAGAAGGTCTGTGGCCGGACAACTGCGACCTGGCGGTTGTGATAGGGTGCCATGTCCTCGCCCGGCGGCATGGTCAGCATCGTGAATGCTTCCCCAACTTGCGGATTCGATCGCCACAGGCCGGCGATCGCGAACAGCGGCGCGCCGCGAAGCGTGAACCGCCATTTGTGCTTGCGCCTCGCCTTGGGGTCGGCCTGGGCAGTAAATTCGTAAAAGCCGTCGGCAAGGATCAGGCAACGGCCGCTGGCGAACTCGCGACCGTCGGACCGAAAGTTGTATACAGGCTTCCCGCTCGGCCCGGGCCAGCTCCAGCGGCGGCTGACCAGCGCGCATTCTCCCGGTCCGGCGGTAGCGAGGCGGACGATTGGCGCCCGGTCGGTAATCGCAATCTCACCGGCCTGAAGGTTGGGAACGCCTTCGGGAAAGCTGAGCGGCATCTGCAGGTCGCGAAACAGCTGCGCCACCTCGTCGACGGACCGCGTCTGGGTGTAGAGGTTGCACATTGAAACCCGGTCGCCCCCGGGTCCTAGCGAGCGGCGAACTTGTCGGTTGCGCGAACCAACCGGTCGAGAATCCCGGGCTCACTGAACAGATGGCCCGCGTCGGGGACAATGTGAAGTTCGACCTGCGGCCAGGCCTGCTTGAGGCGCCACGCCGCGGCCGGCGGAGTGCAGCAATCGTGGCGGCCCTGGACGATGATTCCGGGCGTGTTCGCGAGTTTCCCGGCAGCGCCCTTCAGCAGCTGACCTTCTTCGAGCCATCCGTGGGACGCCATATAATGGTTCTCGATCCGGGCGACCGCAACGGCCACCTCGGGCGAGGTGAAATGGTCGATGGTCTCGGGGCTCGGGAGGAGAGTAACGATCTGGCCTTCCCACTTGCTCCAGGCCTTCGCGGCTTCCAGCTGGACCTGTTCATCATTGCTGGTCAGCCGCTTGCGGTAAGCTTCGACCAGGTCGCCGCGCTCGGACTGAGGGATCGGCGCGATGAACTCCTCGAACCCCTCGGGGTAAAGCTGCGAAGCGCCGCCTTCCTTGTACATCCAGTCGATCTCATTCTGGTCGAACAGGAAAATCCCGCGAAGCACCAGCTCGGTGACCCGCTCCGGGTAGGTAACAGCATAAGCAAGCGCCAGGGTCGAACCCCAGCTCCCGCCAAACGCCTGCCACTGGTCGACTTTGGCGACCTCCTCGCGAAGCTTTTCAATGTCGTCGACCAAATCCCACGTCGTGTTGGCGTGTAGGCCGGCATAGGGTGTCGACTTGCCGCAACCGCGCTGGTCGAACACCAGAATCTTGTATCGGTCGGGATTGAACTGCCGCCGATGCGCGGGGCCCGAACCGCCCCCGGGCCCGCCATGCAGGAACACCACCGGTTTGCCGTTCGGATTGCCACACAGCTCCCAGTACAGGCGATGCCCGTCGCCCACGTCGAGCATTCCGCTCTCA
>JBDSSR010000240.1:0-3383 GCA_039928675.1 Sphingomicrobium sp.
CCGTGGCATTTGAAAGAGCAGCGGCAGGCCATGATCGACGAGCTGGAGGCGAAGCGCCAATGGCCGTCATGAACATGATTCAGGCGCTCAACAGCGCCCATAAAGTGATGATGGAGCGCGACCCGGATGTGATCGTGATGGGCGAGGACGTCGGCTATTTCGGCGGCGTGTTCCGGGTTACCGAGGGCCTGCAGAAGACGTTCGGGACCTCGCGCGTGTTCGACACCCCAATTGCCGAAAACGGCATCGTCGCAACCGCCATCGGAATGGCCGCTTATGGTCTGCGACCAGTGGTCGAAATCCAGTTTGCCGATTACATCTACCCGGCTTACGACCAGATTGTGTCCGAAGCGGCGCGGCTGCGCTACCGGACCGCGGGCGAATTCACCGTGCCGATGGTGATCCGCTCGCCGTACGGCGGTGGTATTTTCGGTGGGCAGACGCACAGCCAGTCGGCCGAGGCACTATTCGCCCATGTCGCCGGGGTGAAAACGGTGATCCCGTCGACTCCCTATGACGCCAAGGGCCTGCTGATTGCGGCGATCGAGGACAACGACCCGGTCCTCTTCTTTGAGCCCAAGCGCATCTACAACGGCCCCTTCGACGGCTTCTTCGACCGGCCGATCAGGCCGTGGGCCAAGCATGAGGCATCCGAAGTGCCAGAGGGGCATTATACAGTCCCGCTCGGCAAGGCGGCGATAGTTCGCAAAGGCAATGACGTGACCCTGCTCGCCTATGGCACGATGGTTCATGTCAGCCTGGCCGCGGTCGCGGAGCTCGGAGTCGACGCCGAAGTCATCGACTTGAGGACGATCGTTCCGCTCGACATCGAGACGATCGAGGAGTCGGTCAAAAAGACCGGCCGCTGCGTGATTGTCCACGAAGCCACTCGAACCAACGGCTTCGGCGCCGAGCTGGCAGCGCTTGTGCAGGAGCGCTGTTTCTATCATCTCGAAGCGCCGGTGCAGCGCGCGACCGGTTTCGACACGCCCTATCCGCACTCGCTCGAATGGGCCTATTTTCCCGGACCGGTGCGGATCGGCACCGCGATCCGCAAGGCTTTGGAGGTCTGACCCGCTGATGGCCCGCTTCGAATTCAAGCTCCCCGACATCGGCGAAGGCATTGCCGAGGCCGAGATCGTCGCCTGGCACATCAAGGTCGGCGATACGATCGGCGAGGATCAGCAGATCGCCGACATGATGACCGACAAGGCGACGGTCGAAATGGAAAGCCCGGTCGCCGGCAAGGTGGTCGAACTGGCCGGCGAAGTCGGCGACAAGGTGCCGATCGGCTCGGTGCTTGCAGTCATCGAAACGCAAGGCGCTGACCGCGCGACGCAGACCGCCGCGGACAGCAAGGACGAACGGCCGCTGGCCGACGGAGCGGTCGAAGCGACGCCAGCAATGGCCAGGAAAATTCCGGTCGCTGCGAGCGATGACCAGGCGCCTGCGCCAAAAGCGGCGCGAGCAAAGACGAGCGAAGCGCAATCATCGCAATCGCAAGATCAGCAGGAGTCCAGCGTTTTGGCATCGCCCGCGGTTCGGCAGCGGGCTCGCGATCTTGGCGTCGACCTTGCGCAAGTCCGGACTGCAAGCGATCGAATTCGCCATTCCGATCTTGATTCCTATCTGCTCTACAATGGCGGCAACGTCTCGCAGCGCGGCGCTCCGCCGCGCGCCGATGAAACCATCAAGGTGGTCGGCCTGCGCCGCAAGATCGCCGAGAACATGGCCGAGGCCAATCGCCGCATTCAGCATTTCACGCTGGTTGAGGAATATGACGTCACCGCCCTCGAAGAGACGCGCGTGATGATGAACTTGGACCGCGGTTCGAACCCGAAGCTGACGGTGCTGCCGTTTTTGATCACCGCTTTATCGCGCGGACTTGCCGAATGGCCGATGCTCAATGCGACCTTTGACGATGAATCGATGGTCGTAACCCGGCATGGCGGCGTGCAAATGGGGGTCGCGACGCAGACTCCCAATGGGCTGATGGTGGCGACCATCCGCGACGCCCAGTCACGCTCGGTGTGGGAACTGGCATCCGAAATTCTTCGGCTGTCCGAAGCGGCCCGGTCGGGCAAGGCGAGCCGGGATGAGTTGACTGGCGCGACCTTCACTGTGTCGAGCCTTGGCCCGATGGGGGGCATTACCTCCACCCCCGTGGTCAATCCGCCTCAGGTCGCGATCATCGCGGTCAACAAGATCGAGGACAAGGTCGTGCTGATCGACGACGAGATCGAAGTTCGCAAACGCATGAACCTGTCATTGTCGTGCGACCATCGCGTGGTCGACGGATGGGACGCGGCGAACTTCATGCAGGCGCTCAAGGCCTATATCGAAAACCCGCTGCGGCTGCTTTCGGCGTGACATGAAGCGCAGTGAGCAGGTCGAGATCAAGGCCCGGGTCGTCATCGACAATCCGGTCCCGGGGGTCTTGCACAGCCTGCAATCGGGCGATGACCGCGTGCTATCCCCGCAGCGATCCTCGGCCGGGGAGCCGCTGTTTTTCGATTTCCCGTTGCGCGTTGGACCGGGGCCAAAATTCTTCGGGGACCAGGTCCGCCGCGAAGGTCCCCAACGGCGCTTCGTCTACATTCGGATCGGTCAGTCCGCCGGTGACCACGGCTCACCGTGGACTCGGCGGATGAAGATCGACATTCACGAAACCGAACAGAAGCTGATCGACGAGGCGGTCGGCAGCGGGCGCGTGATCGAATATCGGATCAGCGGCACTGCCGTCGACGGCTCACCGGCCTGCGCGACAATCCGGCCAATCGTCCGGGGCCTCGCCCCTTAGTTCCCAGCTGCCCGAGTTCCCAGCCGCCCGGAATTCCTGGCCGCCCGAGTTCCTGGCGGGACGCGTCAGGCCGCGAGCCGCACAGTTTGTCCAAGCGCCTGGCGGATCGACGCGTCACGCTGCTCGGGCCCGATCGCGAGGCCATCGGCGGCGACGAACTCGGGCTCGATGCCGATGAAGTTGAACACACCGCGCAAATAGCTTTCGAGATGCTCGAGCGCCGCCGCCGGCGATCCCGCATCGTAGATCCCGCCGCGCGCAAGGCCGATGATGACGCGCTTGCCGCCCATCAGGCCTTCGGGTCCGGTGGCGGTGTAGCGGAAGGTCTGTCCCGCAATCAGGATCCGGTCGAGCCAGGTCTTGAGTTGGGTCGGAAGCGTAAAATTGTACATTGGCGCGCCGATGACGATGGTGTCGGCGGCAAGGAACTCGTCGAGCACCTGGCTGTCGGCGAACGCTTCGAGCGTCAGGTGCGGCAGCGGGTCGGCGACGAGGTCGCGGGCGATTACGCGGCTATCCGGACTGGCACTGACAAGTTGATCGACGATCGACTTGCTGATCGCCCGGCTGGCACTGTTCTCGC
>JBDSSR010000241.1:0-4916 GCA_039928675.1 Sphingomicrobium sp.
GAGCGAAGGGCATAAGCGTCCTGCCTCTCGCGGGGGATTTTGTAGCGCCGGGTCACGGTCTCGGCGGTCTGAAGCATCGGCATGTAGACATGCTTGTGAAGCTCGACCAGCGACGGATCCATCGCCACGCGCATGTCGGGCGTCTGCACCATCGAGATTGAATCCTGCCCGCCGGCGGCGACGATATTCATGCGGTCGGTGATGATCTGCTTGGCGGCCGTTGCAATCGCCATCAACCCTGACGAGCATTGGCGGTCGATGGTCATTCCCGACACCGTAACCGGGCAACCGGCGCGCAGAGCGACGAGCCGCCCGATATTGCCGAATTGGGTCCCCTGGGTCAGCACCGCGCCCCACACGACATCGTCGATCTCCCCGGCTTCGATCCCGGCGCGCTCGATTGCCGGCTTGAGCGAAAACGCCCCCAGCGTTGGGCCAGGCGTCGCGTTGAACGCGCCCTTGTAGGCCCGCCCAATCGGGGTTCGTGCGGTCGAAACGATGACTGCGTCACGCATATTTTAAGCTCCTTAAATCATCGCCATCGTCAGCCACTCGGCAGTTAGTGCAGGCTTGTGCTCGTTTTCGATATCGACCGTCACCTGGTGGCGCGCAAGCAGTTGGCCGGGCGCTTTCTGTTCGATCGAGTCAAGCGTGAAGCGGCCCCGGACCCGCTTGCCAGATCGCACCGGCGCAAGAAAGCGGATCCGGTCGAACCCGTAATTGACCACCATCTTGAGGTCCGCCGGAAGGACCATCGCTTGCGCCGCCATTGCCGACAGCAAGGACAAGGTCAGGAAGCCGTGGGCAATCGTTCCGCCGAACGGAGTTTGCGCCGCTGCAGCGGGATCGACGTGGATGAACTGCCGGTCTTCGGTCGCTTGCGCAAAGGCGTCGATCCGGTCCTGGCCAATGACGAACCAGCGCGAAACGCCGACTTCGCTGCCGGCCATCGCGCGAATCTCATCGAGGGTCGCAAACGGCATCAATCGCTACTCGGCGGTCGCGGCGAACCCTCTTCCTTGACCGCCATCACCGGCTGGACGGTCGCGTAGGGCATGATCATCGTTCCGTCGGGCGCCGCGGTCATCGTGGTCTGGGTCGGGTAAGCAAATTCGAGGCCGTGCTTGGCGAAGGCGCGAACCAGCGCCACCGCGATCGCGGTCCGATCGCCGGCGACCTTGTTGAGGTCGGTCGAGCGCGAATCGAACAACAGATCGAAGTCGATGCTCGATGCGCCAAAGCCGAGGATCGCGCAGCGAACGAAGGTGCAGCCCTCGCGGCACTCGACCGCGCCCTTGGCGATCGACGGGACCTTTTCGAGCTGGTCGGGGTCGGTTTGATAAATCAGTCCGAACGGGAGCGACGAACGGCGCATTCGGCCGCGCGCGAAATTGTGGATCTCGCGCTCAAGCAACTTGGTGTTGGACATCACCACCTGCTCACCGCTGAGCGAACGCAGGCGGGTGGTCTTGAGGCCGATCCGCTCGACTACTCCGCTGGTCTGGTCGAACTGGATGGTATCGCCGCGCTTGAATGGCCGGTCGAACAGGATCGCAAGCGCCGCGAACAGATCCGCAAAAATGCCCTGGGCGGCAAGGCCGATGGCAATTCCGCCAACTCCCAGCCCCGCTACCAGGGCGGTGACATTGACCCCCAGATTGTCGAGGATTGCGACGATCGCAAGCGCGAACAGGGTAACGCTGACGAGCACCCGGATGATCGCGGTGGCATTGCCAAGCGTGCTCTGCTTGGTCCCGTCGCCGACTTTGCGTGCAATCAGCGCAAGCACCAGCTCGCGTGCCCAGATCGCCCCCTGGATGGCGAAGGCGACCGTGAACGCAATATCGATCAGATGCTGTGCGCGCTGGGGCGGCTGGGCATAACTGGCGACGATATCGATCGCGGCGATGACCATGAACAGAACGCCGGTCTTGCCGAGAACCCGGCCGACGACGCTCCACCAGCCGAATTTCGCGGCCTTGGTTTCGTGAGCGATAATTCGCTCGCCGGCGAGCCGGCCGACGAGCATGACGCCGATGATCACCGCGGCGACGATCGCGCCGGTTATCGCGCCCGAGCGATTGGCGATAAGCCATTCGATTACGCTTTGGGTCGGCCGGATCGGATCAAGATTGGGTGCCATCGGCTCGCTTTGGCCCCAGCGCTCGGCCTAAATCAAGCGCCCGGCCTAAACCCGAATCACACCGAGCTCGCCGATTTGGCCTTTCGTCGCGGGCGGCGTGCTTTCTTCGACAGGAATTCGATCAATGCGACTTCGGCCGACGACAGCCGTTTGCGCGCGCGCGGCCGGTCCATGCCGTCCAGTGGGTCGCGCGGCTGGTCCTTGACCAGTTCGAGCAGCCCCGGGTGAACATAGGACTTGCGGCTGATCGCCGGGGTGTTGCCAAGCGCCTCGGCGACCGGCTCGATCACGGTCTTGACGCTGATTCGCAAATCATCCGCCTTGCTTAGCAATTGTTCGATCGCGATCGCGCTCGCCCCCCAGGTACGGAAATGCTTGGCGGTAAAGTCGCCGCCGGTGGCGCTCTTGATATAGTCGTTGACGTCGCCCGAGGTGATCGGCCGGGGCTCTCCGTCGCCGTTGATATATTGGAACAGCATCTGCCCGGGAAGCTCCTGGCAGCGCTTGCAAATGCGTTTGAGATTGGCGTCGGTGATCTTGACCTGGTGAACCACGCCATGCTTGCCGGCAAAGCGCATCGCCAGCGACTGGCCGGTTCGGCGAAGGTGTCGACGGCGCAGGGTAGTCGCCCCGAAACTCTTGTTTTCCCGGGCATATTGTTCGTTGCCGATGCGGACATGCTCGCTGTCGAGAAGCCGGACGACGGCTGCAAGGACTGTTTCGCGGCCAAGCGAACGGCGCTTGAGATCCTGTTCCACCCGGCGCCGGAGCTTGGGCAGAGCCTTGCCGAATTCGAGCAGGCCCTGATATTTCGCGCTGTCGCGCTTTTGCCGAAAGTCGGGGTGGTAGCGATATTGCTTGCGCCCGCGGGCATCGACCCCGGTGGCCTGCATATGGCCATTAGGATCGGCGCAGAACCAGGCCTCGCCATAGGCCGGCGGAAGCCCGACCGCGTTTAGCCGGTCGATTTCGTCGCGGTCGGTGATGCGCCCGCCCTTCGCGCCGAAATAGGCCCAGTGCTGGCCCATCCGCTTGCGGCTGATTCCAGCTTCTGCATCGCTGCTATGTCTCAGCACGTCGGCTTGCGCTTATATTCGGTCATGGCCGGGCCTAAGCGACCCTGGAGCCTGCGAGTTCCGCGAGTGACATGAGAAGGGTTTGTGGAATGCCAGAGATATCCGGTTCGCGAATCCTCATCGTTGCAACCGACGGGTTCGAGGAATCTGAGCTGTTCGGGCCGCGCCGGATTCTACAGGAACGCGGCGCCGAAGTAGTGCTTGCTTCGCTGACAATCAGCCCGATCCAGGCGACTGTGCACGACGATCCGGGCAAGACCATTCGTCCCGACATGACGGTCGATTCCGTTCAGGCCGATGCGTTCGACGCGCTGATCCTGCCTGGCGGAGTGCGCAATCCCGACCAGCTTCGGCTCCACGGCAACGTCATCGAGCTGATCCGCGCGTTCGACCGGCTCGGCAAACCGATCGCGGCGATCTGCCACGGGCCGTGGCTGCTGGTCGAAGCCGGTCTGGTCGCCGGTCGAACCGTAACCAGCTGGCCCTCGATCCGAACCGACCTCAAGAATGCCGGCGGCAATCTGGTCGATCAGCCGGCAGTAACCGATGGCAATATCGTGACCAGCCGCAATCCGGACGATGTCGCGGCCTTTACCGAGGCATTGATCGCGCTGGTCGAGCAGGCGCCCGCCTGATCGTGGCGCCGCCTAACCGATCGGTAGGGTTTTTGGCGTAACTGTCCGGTTCATGGACGTGGGAACAGCCAAAAGGATCGAAGTCGGGGCGGCGGCAGTGGCATCAAGTGCGCTCGCCGGAGCGATTGGCTTTGCCGTCTACGCCGGGCTCGCCGCGGTTCAGCCGTGGCCTCGGGCGGTGGCGGTGGTCACTGCAGTACTTGCAGGTCTGCTGCTGGGCTGGAGGGTGCTTGCGCAGATCGGACCCGCGAAGCCCGATTTTGCGGTGCAGATGTTTGACCTTGGCGCGGTACCGGGGAGGGCGCCGCCAGAGACTGCGGAGCGGGGGGACGAGCCACTCGAGCTCGTCGACCTTAATCGGGCACCGCTCGAACTGGTCGACGTGCTCGAACCGGCGGGTTCGTCCGCGCGGGTCGTGCAACTGTTCAATCCGGACGCGATGCCGACGCCAGGCGAACTCAAGGCCCGGATCGATCGTCACCTTGGACGAGAATGCACCCCGGCGATACCGGCGGATGCGTCCCAGGCTCTGTTCGACGCATTGACCCAGCTCCGCCACTCGCTCCGCTAGTCGGCGGTGAGCGTCAGGGCCTCGATCTTCACCGACGTCGAACCATCGGGCGCAGGCCGCGGCCCCGCGGCAATCGCAATATCCGCGACGAGCACGCCCGGGATTGAAAACTCAGCATCTTCGAGGCGATCGATCATGCGATCGGCGATCTCGCCCGAATAGGGGCCCGGGATACGAATTTCGATTAGGTGACGCTCGCCATTGAATAGCAGCGAACGCCAGTCGACCGACGAAATACCGGTAAGTAAAATCCTATCTCGAGCTACGCGAGCGCGGCCGATCAGCGCCCGAACCAGGCCAGCGGCGCCGGGAGACATCGGCAGGCGGTTCATGACGGCGAACCGTCGAGATAGGCGCGAACCCCGGCTTCGGTCCGGGGACGGGGATCGCGACCCTTGCGCAAATCGAACACAAAGCGCGGATCGCCAACTGCTTCGCGTCCGAAACGGGTTGCTGCTGTTTCATTTTGGCGAAGAAATTTTTCTACCTCA
>JBDSSR010000242.1:0-8526 GCA_039928675.1 Sphingomicrobium sp.
CGCGCAAGGCACTGCTCGGGCCCATTGCCCATCTCGAACCCTCCGACCGCCAGGCCCTTCACCGGCTTGGAATCCGCCTCGGCCCGCTCGATGTGTTCGTCCCCGCGCTGTTGAAGCCGGCGGCCCAGCATTGGCGGGCAGCGTTTCTCGCAGTCCGCTCGAACCAAGCGATGCCGCGGCTTCCAGCGCCGGGCGCGGCGGTTTTAGCCGGCGACGCCGATCCGCGCGGCGCATCCCTCGCCTATCGGCGGCTGGGGCCACAATGGCTCCGGATCGACCTTGCCGACCGGCTTGCAAGCCATGCCCGCAAAGTCCGCTCCGCGCGCGGCGAAGACCCGCTCGATCACGCGCTGGTGACGTCGCTCGGCCTTGGCGAAGGGGCGATTGCCAAATTGATGGCCGAGGTCGGATTTGCCCGCGCGGGCGATGCGTGGCGCTGGCGCGGCCGGCGCTTCCCCGACGCCAGGCCCGGCCGCCGCCCGGTCACTCCCAACGCCTTCGCCGACCTTGCCAGGCTCACCCGCGACAGGTGAGGATCGATCGCTATCTGCACTGCATCCGCCTGGTGAAGAGCCGAACGCTTGCCCAGGCTGTGGTCGAGACCGGCCACGTCCGGATCGAGGGCAGGCGCGTGCTTAAGGCCAGCGAAGAGGTTCGGGTCGGCAATGTCATCGCGCTGCCTTTGCGCGGAGAAGTGCGCGTACTTCGCGTAGTTGCGCTGCCTGAGCGGCGGGGGCCGCCAGCGTTAGCCCGCGTCTGTTACGAAGAGCTGGGAATTGACGAGCGCAATCCCGCGACATAGCGAGGCCAAGCAAAGGGAGCTGCAACTCATGACTTATGTCGTCACCGACGCCTGCATCAAATGCAAATATATGGACTGCGTCGAGGTCTGCCCCGTCGATTGCTTCTACGAGGGCGAGGTGATGCTCGTCATCAATCCCAACGAATGCATCGATTGCGGCGTGTGCGAGCCCGAATGCCCGGCCGAAGCCATTCTTCCCGACACCGAGAGCGGGCAGGAAAAGTGGCTTGAGCTCAACACCAACTTTTCCGCCGAATGGCCCAATATCACGCGCAAGAAGGACAGCCCGGCCGACGCCGACGAATTCAAGGGCCAGGACGGCAAATATGACGAGTATTTCATGCCCGATCCCGGGTCGGGGGACTGAGCGAAACTAGGGTCGAACCGTAAAGGTGTAGGTCAGCCCAAGTCCGCCAGCATATTGATCGCGCGAGCCGAACTCGCGAACGATTGGGGATTTGGCTGCATCGCCGATGAGCCGATCATATCGGGCGTAGCCGAACAGTCCCAGGCGAGGGTTGAACTGGTAAGTGAGCCCGCTGACCAGCCCGGCGGCATGAATTCCCGCATTTGGGCGGTAAGCCGGCAAGCCGGTGGCCAATGACGCTTCCGGGCTGACCCCGAAATACGCCTGCTGATAGCGCTCGTCCGAGAGCGTCAGGCGTGGGCCGATCGAAAACACGTAACGGTCGCCGTCGCGCCAATATTTATCGATGCCCACCGATCCTACGACGCCTTTGTGGCCGCCAATGCCCTTGCGGATGTCACCGCGAACCCGGAACGACCCTGTGTCATATTGGGCAAATCCGCCGACTTCCACGGTTGCGGGCACTGTTCCGACTAGTGCGCCAACGTCGGATTCCCTGCGCTTACCCTGAAAGTTGATTGAAGGCCCGGCGGAAAAGCCGCGCCCGCCGATAAGGCCAAATCCAATGGCGTCGTCCGGGGCCTTGAAGCGGAACTGATTGGTCCCGCGAGCACTATCGAAATGGAATAGCGGCGCAATCTTGGCCTGGTCGCTGCCAATGTACTTCGGCTGCAACTGCGCGCCGGCGCCGACGCGGATTCGGATACCCTTAACCTGAGCCACGGCTGGCGAGGCGATTGTGATCATCAGGCCAGCGGCGAATAGCGTTGCTTTCATGAAAGCCTCAACAACTGCAAGCGCAGTTTGTTTCAGGGACGTATCAGCCGCGCTTCAGCAGGTGCTCCACGATCGAAACGGCGGCCTGCTCGGCGCTCAGAGCGGTCGTATCGATGCGGATCTCAGCCTCTTCGGGCGGCTCGTAGGGACTGTCGATGCCGGTGAAGTTCTTGAGCTCGCCTGCCCGCGCCTTGCCATAAAGGCCCTTCACATCGCGCCTTTCGGCCTCGGCAAGGGGCGTATCGACGAAGATTTCGAGGAATTCGCCGTCGGGGATCATCTCCCGAACCATCGCGCGCTCCGCCCGGAACGGCGAAATAAACGCGGTCAGGACGATCAGCCCGGCATCGGCCATCAGGCGCGCCACCTCGCCCACCCGGCGGATGTTCTCGATCCGGTCTGTCTCGGTAAAGCCGAGGTCGCGGTTGAGTCCGTGGCGGATATTGTCCCCGTCCAGAAGGAACGTGTGACGGCCGAGCGCGGCAAGTTTCTTTTCGACGAGGTTGGCGATGGTCGACTTGCCGGCGCCAGACAGGCCGGTGAACCACAGCACGGCAGCCTTCTGGCCCTTGATCCGAGCGTGCGTTTCGCGGCTGACGTCAAGATGCTGCCGATGGATGTTTAGCGACCGGCGAAGCGCGAAATGGAGCATCCCGCAGGCAAGCGTGGCGTTGCTGAGCTTGTCGATCAGGATGAACCCGCCGAGCACGCGATTGGGGCTCGATCCCTCCACTGCATAGGGCTCGAACGTGATTTCGCGATCGGTCGCGACCTCGGCAACGCCGATCGCGTTCAGCGCGAGTGTCGGAGCGGCAAGATGCTCGAGCGTGTTGACGTTGATCTCGTATTTCGGAGCCTGGATCGTCGCGGTCACCATCTGGGTCCCGATCTTCAGCCAATATCCGCGCCCTGGCAGAAGCTCCTCATCGGCCATCCATACAATCGTCGCCTCAAACTGGTCGGCAACCTCCGGCGGATCGTTGGCCGCGACGATCACGTCGCCGCGTGAACAATCGACCTCGTCGGCAAAGGTGACGGTGATCGATTCCCCGGCACTGGCCTCGGCGACATCGCCGCTGCCTTCGCCGCCGCCCAAGGCGGGCATGGTGACCAGCCGCTCGATCCGTGTCGTGCGCCCGGACGGAAGCACTCGAACCTCGGTCCCGACGCCCAATCTGCCTGACGCGATCTGACCGGCAAAGCCACGGAAGTTCTGATTTGGCCGATTGACCCACTGGACCGGCAGCCGCAGCGGCTTTTCCGCGTCCTCGGCAGTATCGAGCGGAACGGTATCGAGATGGTCGAGAATGGTTGGCCCTGAATACCATGGCATGGAATCTGTGGCAGACATGACATTGTCGCCATTCAGTCCCGACACTGGGATCGGCAGCCAGTCGGTGACCCCGATCTGGCTTGCAAAAGCGCGGTAGTCGGCGGTGACGGCGTCGAACGCCGCCTGGTCATAATCAACCAGGTCCATCTTGTTGACGGCCAGGATGAACCGGCGAATGCCGACCAATTGCGCGAGATAGGAATGGCGCCTGGTCTGGGTCAGCACGCCCTTGCGCGCATCGACCAGCAGGATCGCCAGATCGGCGGTCGACGCGCCAGTCACCATGTTGCGCGTATATTGTTCGTGCCCCGGGGTGTCGGCGACGATGAACTTGCGCCTGGCGCTCGAGAAAAAGCGGTAGGCGACATCGATGGTGATGCCCTGCTCGCGCTCTGCTGAAAGTCCGTCGACGAGGAGCGCGAAGTCAATCTGCTGCCCCTGCGTTCC
This sequence comes from Sphingomicrobium sp., assembly GCA_039928675.1. Taxonomy (GTDB): domain Bacteria; phylum Pseudomonadota; class Alphaproteobacteria; order Sphingomonadales; family Sphingomonadaceae; genus Sphingomicrobium. The sequence goes on from JBDSSR010000242.1 coordinate 3,727, forward strand.
ATGCCGCCGACTGTCGCCTTCCAGAGCTTCGAGCTGGTCGTCGAAAATCTGCTTCGATTCGTACAGAAGTCGCCCGATCAGCGTCGACTTGCCGTCGTCGACGCTGCCGCAGGTGATGAAGCGCAGAAGCTCCTTGGCTTCCTGCTGGGCAAGCCAGGCGCGGACGTCGGTCCGGATCAGTTCCTCATCAGCGTGGAGCGGCCGGGACATCTAAAAATATCCCTCCTGCTTCTTCTTTTCCATGCTCGCGCTGCCCGAGTCGCGGTCGATTGCGCGTCCTTGACGCTCGGAGGTTTTGGTCAAAAGCATCTCGGCAACGATCGCTTCGACCGTTGCCGCTTCACTTTCGACCGCACCCGACAACGGATAGCAGCCGAGCGTCCGGAACCGCACCTTGCGAAGCACGGCGATCTCACCGTTCATCGGCATGCGCTCGTCGTCGACCATGAGAATGAGTCCGTCGCGTTCGACCGTCGGCCGGTCGGCGGCGAAATACAGCGGCACGATCTCGATCTTTTCGCGCAAGATATACTGCCACACGTCGAGTTCGGTCCAGTCTGACAAGGGGAATACGCGCATGCTCTCGCCCTTGTTTTTGCGGACATTATAGAGCGACCACAGCTCGGGCCTCTGGCGCTTTGGGTCCCACCGGTGGTTCTTGTCGCGGAAGCTGAAAACCCGCTCCTTGGCGCGGCTCTTTTCCTCGTCGCGCCGAGCTCCGCCAAAGGCCGCGTCGAAGCCGTATTTGTCGAGCGCCTGCTTGAGACCCTGGGTCTTCCACATGTCGGTGTGAAGCGGCCCGTGGTCGAACGGATTGATGCCCTGTTGCACAGCTTCAGGATTGGTATGGACGATGAGATTGATGCCCTGCTCGCCAGCGACCTTGTCGCGTAGCGCGTACATTGCCTTGAACTTCCATGTCGTGTCGACGTGGAGCAAAGGAAACGGCAGGGTGCCCGGGAAGAACGCCTTCTTTGCAAGATGCAGCATGACCGCCGAATCCTTGCCGATCGAATATAGCATCACCGGGCGATCGGCCTCGGCAACGGTTTCGCGCAGGATATGGATGCTCTCGGCCTCGAGGCGGTCGAGATGCGTCAGCACACGCATGGACTGTTTTTCCCCGCTTCGGTTTCGCCGGGGACGTCTGCCGACAGCGACAGCCCCCCGGTGACGATGAGTCAGGCGGTTTCCTTGGCCTTGGATTTCGCCTTTTTGGGCTCGCTCGGCTGACCTGGCTTGACTGCAACCGCATCGATGAGCGGCTTGAGCCCCTCGCCATATTTCTTCCCGCGCGCAACCGACGTCTTGTATATCGGCTTGCGGACCTGGGCCACGCTAGCGGTCTTCACGGGACGGTCGGACTTGTGGAAATCGACGCACTTGTCGTTCCACGGAAGGCCGAGGAATTCGATTAGCCGGCGCGCTTCCTTTTCGGTATCCGCTACCACATCCTCGTAGACGACGGTGGTCAGGAAGCCCTTGGGAAGCACCTTGTCCCAATGCTCCATAAGCTCGCGATACTTGCCGTAATAGCGGCCGAGCTCGCCCAGATCATAGCTGTGCGGCATGTCGTCCTTGAACAGCTTGGTGAAGCCGCTGAGGCAGGTGTCGACCGGGTCACGCTGAGTGTGGATGACCTTCGCCTTGGGGAACAGCAGGTTGATCAGCCCAAGGAAGAAGTAATTGGTGAGCAGCTTGTCGGTGATTCGCTTGGCCTCGCCCGCCCCGGCGCTCAGCTGCTGCTGGTAGCTCGTCGCGACAATTTCCATCTGAGCCGGTCCCATTTTGCCGGTCATTTCGGGATATTTGGGAAGCGACGGAAAGCGGTCGCGCAACTGGCCCAAGGACCGGCTGAGGTATTTGACTTCGCCCGCCCCGTAAATGTCCGGGTGGCTCGACAGGATCTGTTCGACCAGCGTCGATCCGGACCGTGGCATACCCACGATGAACACCGGACGTTCGTCATCGAGCCCAGCGAACTTCCGGTCGTCGAACGCCTCCTTGGGAAAGGCAGCGCGGATGGAATCGAAGAAGCCGAATGTATCGGTTTCCTTATATTCCAGCTGCGCGCGCTTCATGCGGCCGCCGATGATGTAGTGATCGAGCGCCTTTTCATGCTGCCCCCGATCGTCCAGCGCCTTGGCATAGGCGAAGTGTAACGGCAGGAACTGATCGGCTTCCTGGTCGGGAACCGCTTCGAGAATTGCCTCCATTCGGTTGAACAACTCCTCGCCAATCCCGTCCGAGAAATCGACCAGGTCGTTGAGGTTGGCATAGGCACCGTACATGCTGTCATTCAACTTCAGGGCCTTGAGGATAAAGTCGCGCGCCTCGTCAAGTCGCCCGACGGACTTCAACGCAACGCCATAGAAATTCAGCGCTTCGGGGTTGTCGGCGCGCGCCTCGAGCGCCTTTTGAAGAACCTCTATTGCCTGGTCGTAGCGGTCGGTCTCATGGAATATCTGGCCCATCAGGGTCAGCGCCTCTGGGTTTTCCGGCTCGCCGGCCAAGGCCAGCTTGCCCGCCTGTTCGGCCGCCTGGAGGGCGCCCCGACGAAGCTGGATCTTCGCGGTGATAAGCAACGTCTGCGGATTTTTCGGAGCGAATTTCAGCGCGTCCCCGAGGATTCGCAGAGCTTCGGTATCCTTTTTCTGCGAAACGTAAAGCAGCGCCAAATTGTTATGCGCTTCCGCGTAGCGTGGATTGTGCTGAATCGCCTTGCGCAGCGCATGCTCGGCTTCATCGAACTTCCGGTCCTGCTGGAGCAGGGTTCCAAGATTGTTATAGGCCTCGGGATAGATCGCGCGGTGGGTCAGTGCGTCCTGATAGGCCTGGATGGCGCCGTCCATGTCGCCTGTCCGGCGAAGAGCATTGCCAAGGTTGTTATAGGCTTCGGCCATGTTGGGGCGGGCTTTGATCGCCAGCGAATAATTGGCGACCGCCTCGGCGAACTGACCTAGCTCATAATAGGCTATACCAAGGTTGTTGAGCGCCTGCGCGCTCTTAGGGTCCATCTTGACCGCCTGCTCGAGCGCCGCCTTGGCTTCATCCGGACGGCCGGCAAGGCGCAGGATTTCGCCGAGGTTGGCATGATAGCTCGCCGCCGCGCCGTTGAGCTTGATCGCGCGCTTGACCGATTCTGCGCCCTGATCGTGGCGACCGATCGCCGAGAGTGTCACTCCGAAGATATTGTGGGCGTCGGGATTCCCCGGGCGGGACTGGATGATCTGTTCGCACACCCGCGCTGCCTGAGCGAACTGACGACGCGCGTAAAGCCGGCCGGCCATCTCGATCGCCTTGGCCGGCGACACGTTCACTCGGCCGTGCAGCGCCTTGGAGATGGAATCTTCCACACTTCCGAGCGGAGCATTGGCGCCGCCTTGGGCGGGGGCTGCCGCGCGACCGGGACGGCCACCACGCGGCGGTCCGCCCTGGGGCGGCCGGCCACCGCCGCGACGCGGAGCTTTTGACTGGGAATCGCCAGTGGCGGGCGGAGTGCTGGGTTTGTTGTCGGTCATGTTTGCCCTTTTAGCCGGTAGTCTCGTTAGATAAAGGGCTTAGCCCATCGAAAATTGCCGCAGGCCAGCGCTCCATAGCACCGTCGAAGCAGAGCGATGAACCGCCGTGAAGCGGACGCGCGCTTGCTTCAAAGCTCCGGCGGGCAGCTTTGGAAGGTCGGAAAACGCAGACGGCGGACCCGCCCTTCGCCCGGTCTGATTGCAACAACGAACGATTGCCCCTCCAAACGGAAAAGAAGAGGGAATTGCTTCCCTCTTCTTTCCTTGATCCTTGGCTTTTGGCCACTTTGTGGAGGGTGGGGCGCGAACCCCGCCCTCCGTCAAAGCGAGCTTACTGACCGCGCTCACCTCGCTCAACCGGCGGCGGCGGCGGCGGCGGCGGAGGTGGAGGCGGCGGAGCCATCTCCTCGACCACTGGAGGCGGCGGCGGTGCGATCACCGGCGGCGGTGGCGGCGGAGCCGCGCGCCCACCAATCGGAACGACAATCTTGAAGTTGCCCGAGTGGCTGGTCACGTCGCTGTTGAACTCGCCTTCGTATCCGACCCGGACGTCGACGATCCCAATCTTTCCGCCAATGCTCAGGCCAGCAAGGAAGGTGCCCTGGCTCGCCGAAGCCGAAGCGATGTCGAAGTCGCAGGCCAAATCGCCGTTGAACGCGCCGGTGAAGTAGGAGCGGCGGTCATCGAAGCGGTAGCGGTACCCAAGATTAACCTCGGGGACCAGACCGCCCATCTGCGTTGCCCATTTCACTCCGCCAGTCAGGAAGCTGTGCTTCGAGTGACTGTTCTCAACGGTCAGATTGGCACCTGCCAGACCCGTCTCGGTGAACGCCTTAAGCTTCGCGTCGACATAGTCATAGTTGAGGTACGGCGTCAGGACCGAGTTCCCGCCGAGCGGCAAGCGCGCTCCAGCGTGGAGACCCGCATTCCACATCTCGACATCGGGGGCACCCGTCAGCGCGCCGGCGAACGTTCCACCGTATGGGGTGAAGTTCACGGTGCGGTTCGAAGTACCGCTGAACGAACTGTAGCTGCCGACGACTTTGGCGAAGAAGGCACCCGGATCGTAAACGCCGTAGGCGCCGAGCACGTAACCGTCACCGGTCGCAGTGTCGTTGAACTGATTATCGCGCACCTTGTTGCGGGCGTAGCCACCACCGACACCGAGGATCACCGAGTTGCCCAGAGCAACGTCAACCCCGATCAGCCCGGTGATTCGATCCGACTTGGTCCGGCCAGCTTCAAGGTCGGCGTCGGCAGTCCTCCACTGATAGTCAAA
>JBDSSR010000243.1:0-2548 GCA_039928675.1 Sphingomicrobium sp.
CGCGACGTTCCCCCGCTGACCTATGTCTGGCTTCGCCTGACCATTGCGGCAGCCGCCATGTGGCTGTTCGTCTGGGTCAGGCGAATAGACATCGGGCTCCCGCGGGACATCTGGGGCCCAATCATCCTGCTCGCCGTGCTCAACAACGCCCTGCCGTTCACGCTGTTCGGCTGGGGCCAGACCCACATCGCCAGCGGCCTTGCCTCGATCCTCAACGCCACAACCCCGATCTGGGGCGTGGTGGTTGCCCATTTCCTGACCAGCGACGAGCGGCTCAGCGGACGTAAGATCGCCGGCGTTGTCCTCGGTTTCGGAGGCGTTGCGATGATGATCGGCCCGTCCTTGCTGTCGAACCTAGGCGGTGCTGGACTGGCCGAGATGGCCTGCGTCGCCGCCTCTTTGAGCTATGCGCTTGCAGCGGTCTGGGCGCGCCGCTTCCGCCGCCTGGGAGTGTCGCCGATGAGCGTCACCACTGGTCAGCTTACCGTCGGCGCAATCATCATGCTGCCGCTCTCGATGGTCGTCGAGAAGCCGTGGGCCCATGCCTTGCCGCCGCTCGGAGCGTGGGGCGCAATCGTCATTCTGGCGCTGCTGTGCACCGCCTTCGGCTATGTTCTGTATTTCCGGCTGATCGAGACGTCGGGAGCGACCAACGCGCTTCTCGTGACCTTGCTCGTGCCTCCGGTCGCAATCCTGCTCGGCGCGCTGTTCCTTGCCGAAACGCTTGCTGCCCGGGACTTTGTCGGGCTTGGCCTGATCGCTTTTGGTCTAGCCGCGATCGACGGTCGGCTGGTCAGCCTGCTGAACCCACGCCGCCTTCGGCCAGAAGCTTAGCCGCCGCGGCGCTCGTCCAGTTGAGGTCGCCGACGTAACGCCAGACCTCACGGCCTTTGACATCATACAGCACCGAAGTCGGCATGACTTCGACACCCATTGCTCCGGACATGGCCATCGACGCGTCCTGAAACGCATCGAGATGTCCTGCCTGGTGAGACCCGAGGAACGAAACGACCGAAGGATGTGGCCCCGAATCCTGGCTGATCGCAACGACCTCAAGCGCAGGATTGGTTTGGGACAAGCGATCGAGCGTCGGCAGCTCCTTGACGCAGGGCGCGCACCAGCTGGCCCACAAATTGACCAATAGCGGCTTGCCGCGAAACTCTGCCAATGTGATGTCCGAGCCATCGGGGTCCTTGAACGAAACGCCTGGACCGGGCTGTCCACGATGGCTCCGGTCGACTCCTTTGTGAGGACCCGCGTCGGACAAAGCTTCATTGCCGTTGCTGGCTTGCTGCCTGGTCGGACTGTCGCACCCAGCCAATGCCACAAGCGCGCAGAATATAGGGGAAAACCGCATCGGCGAGCGCTAGCGCAACCGGCACCGAACGGCTAGGCGGAGCAAATGAAGCCAGCGTTCCTGTTGCTTGTCACCGCGACCGCCGCACTGGCCGGTTGCGGGCGCGTGACCGACCTTCAGCCAGCGCCCGGCCAGTCGCTTCCGGTCAAGCCGCTGATGGCACGCTCGACCCCCACGCCGGCCGATCTTCTGACGCCCCCGGCCTATGCCCGGCCCGAACGCGTCGACGATCTCGCCAAGCGCTCGCAACCGCGTGCAGTAGACCCATTCGATCTGCCGCCACCGACCGGCGGCGCTGCACCGGCCGAGCCGGCGGGCAGCGAGTCGCAGCCGGCGACCGACCCCACCGGCGTGACTCCTGGAGAATAGCGCAATGGCCAACCGAGTTCGCAAGGCTATATTCCCGGTCGCTGGGCTGGGGACCCGACTGCTTCCGGCGACCAAGAGCATTCCCAAGGAGATGATCACGGTCGTCGACCGGCCGCTGATCCAATATGCCGTCGATGAAGCGCGCGAAGCCGGGATCGAACAGCTGATCTTCATCACCGGCCGCGGCAAAGGCTCGCTGGTCGACTATTTCGACCAGGCCTATGAGCTCGAAGCCTCGCTCCGCGACAAGGGCAAGAGCCTCGATATCCTGGAGCCTTCCAACGCCAATTTCGGCGAGGTGGTGACGGTCCGCCAACAGCAGCCGCTGGGCCTTGGCCATGCGGTCTGGTGTGCGCGGCACATCGTCGGTGACGAACCGTTCGCAGTGCTCCTTCCCGACGAGCTGATGTATGGCACTCCCAATTGCCTCGCGCAGATGATCGAAGCCTATGAAAGAGTCGGCGGGAATATCGTTGCCGCGGTCGAGGTGCCCGACAGCGAAACGCATAAATATGGGGTCATCGACCCCGGTGCCACCGACGGTCGGCTGACCGAAATCCGCGGCATGGTCGAAAAGCCGGCGCCCGGGACCGCGCCGTCCAACCTGATGCTTCCCGGCCGCTACATCCTCCAGCCCGAGGTGATGCGCGCGCTCGACGCCCAGGAGGCGGGCGCGGGCGGGGAAATCCAGCTGACCGACGCAATGGCCAAGCTCATTGGAAAGCAGCCTTTCCACGCCTATCGATTCGAAGGCGAACGCTACGATTGCGGCAGTGCATCGGGCTTCGTCATCGCCAATCTGGCAATGGCGCTCGACCGCGA
>JBDSSR010000244.1:0-2379 GCA_039928675.1 Sphingomicrobium sp.
CGCGATGCCGTTCTGAGCGTTGCCGGAACCGGCCCGATTGCCGGCGAATGGCGGATCAGCGGGCTTCCGGCGTTCGAGCCGTCCGGTGGGCGCTTTGCCGGTTATCGCGGAATTGCGCTTCGCGAAATGCCGGCAACGCCGCTTCACCAAATCACCAGCGCAGTCCTGTCCGATCCCGATTCGCTCCGCGAACTGGTTCACGAAATCAAGACTCCTTTGAACGCGATCATCGGCTTTGCCGAAATCATCGATCACCAATATCTGGGGCCGGCGGATCACCGGTATCGCGAACGAGCGAACGAAATCGTCACTCAGGCGCGGCTGTTGCTGACCGCGATCGACGACCTCGATTTTGCCGCCAAGACGCACGGCGGAGCGATGGGCGACGCTGTCCTGACCAACCTTGGCCAGCTGGTCGAGCGAATGGCCCCGACGCTCCGCCAGCAGGCGGCGGCTCGGGGCGTCGAACTCGAAGCGTCGCGCGCGCTTGCCGGACTGACCGCAAGGATCGAGCCCGAACTTGCCGAGCGGCTGATCCAGCGCATGGCCAATGCCGTCATCGACCAGGCCGGGGAGGGCGAGCGCCTGCGCCTGTCGGTCGAAAGCGTGGCGGGCAAGTGCCACGTTTCGCTGAGCCGTCCCGATTCGCTTCAAGGTCAGGCCGACGACCGCCTGTTTGGGGCGCAGCAGGCCCTTGCAGCAGGCGAAATTTCGCTTCGCCTGGTGCGCGGGCTGGCCCGAATTGCGGGCGCGGACCTTATTTCATCAAGCGGTACGGTTTCGCTTGCATTCAGTCGTGGCTGAGGGGGCGCGGTCGAGATAAGGCGCGCTGGCTTGGCGGGGACGCGCGGGCCGTCTATCTGCGCGTCATCGGTGAGGGCCTGTAGCTCAACGGTAGAGCCGGCCGCTCATAACGGCTAGGTTGGAGGTTCGAATCCTTCCGGGCCCACCGCCGTCCATCGCGGCGGCCTGTTCGGAAGGCCAAAGTCGGCGTCGGAAGGGTCAAAGGCGGGGTTGGAAGTTTAGTCGGGGAGTGGCGCAGCCTGGTAGCGCGTCTGCTTTGGGAGCAGAGGGTCGCAGGTTCGAATCCTGTCTCCCCGACCATATTCAAGTTAACCGACCAGCGGGCCTAGTTGGCCGTGTTGTCAGTGGTGACGTTGACCGACACGTCCTTGTTGCCGACCTTGTTGTCGATCTTGTCGCCGGTTGCCTTGACGTCATTTCCGATGTCCGCGGCGATGTTCTGGGCGGTGTTGCCGACGTCTGCGGCGGCATTTTCGGCAATGTCGCTGTTGTAGGTCACGCTGGTGGTGCCATTGGCATCGTCCTTGCTGACCTGGCAGGCGCCAAGCATCAGAAGCGGGACGGCGGCGAGTGCGAGAGTGATGCGCATGGTGTTTTCTCCTTGTTTGGACGCTTAACGCCGCTTGAGCCGTTTCGGCTCCGGCTCGATCGGGCCGGCAAGCACTGCGAGTACAGAAGTCCAGCTTGCGACGTTCTGGCGAAGCTGGGCCGGATCGATCTTGTCGAGGGTATCGTCGGGCGTGTGGTGAAGGTCGAAATAGTTGGTTCCGTCCTGGCCAAGGTTAATCCACGGAGCACCCGCCGCGATGGTCGGCTCGACATCGGTTCCGTCACCTTCGCCCTTGTCGTTCCTGGTGATTCCAAGCGGCGCAAGCGCTGCTGCAAGCTGGGCGTAGGTCGAAGGATCGGATTTCGACAGTATCGAACTGAAGCGCCACACGCGGTCAGCGCCAAAGTCGCTTTCGCCGGCAATTGCGTAGCGGTCGGAGGCATGGGCCTTGGCCAGTGCAATGCCGCCGAAACCGCCCGGTTCCTCGGCGCCGAACCAGACCACGCGAATTGTCCTGAGCGGCCGGCCGGCATCCATGATGTGCTTGGCCGCGGCGGTGGTGATGGCAACCCCCGCGCCATCGTCGATTGCACCGGTGCCCTGGTCCCAGCTGTCGAGATGGCCGCCGATCAGCAGGATCGGAGCCCTGGGGTCGCGCCCCGGGACCTCGGCGACGACGTTGCCCGAATGGCCGTCTTCGCTTTTCTTGCTGACTAGGGTCAAATGCATGGTGACGGGCCTGCCGCGCTTGAGGATCCGGACAAGCTGTTCGGCGTCCGGAATTGTCAGCGCACCGGCCGGGATCGGTGTCGCTCCGTCGGTGAAATACTGGATTCCGGTGTGAGCCCCTCGGTGGCTGTCGGTGCCGATCGAGCGGATGACGATGGCCATTGCGCCTTTCTTTGACGCAATCGTCGGACCCTGACGGCGCGGCGCTCCGAACTGGCCGTAGCCCGAGCCGTCCTGGGCGCGCATCATGTGATGATCGATAAACACGATCTTGCCGGCAACGGCGCTGTCGGGCG
>JBDSSR010000245.1:0-3153 GCA_039928675.1 Sphingomicrobium sp.
ACACCGGCGGTGCTGACGATCGGTTCCCACTGACGGCCCTCCCCATCGAGGCTCTCAGCCCGCCGCCTCATTTCCGGCGCTCGGAGGACCAGGGAAAGTCTAAGTACCGGTCGCGGCTATCGAAGCAAATATTCCCGTACATCCTCAAATAGGAATTGCGGCGCTGCGGGTCGATATAGACCGCCCTGGGGTCAGCAACGTCACGCTCATATTGCGCGATATTGGCAATCGTCAGGGCCTTCGGAAGGATATCCATCGCCTGAGGCACGGACTTTCCAGCCAGCCAGTCGGAAGCGAAGCGCCCCATCGCGTAGCCGAATATGGGGGATGCCAAACTGATGCTCGCCTTATAAGGGCTTCCTGCCTTCTTCAGTTCGGCAACAGCCGCATGCTCTCCGTCAATGCCCCCGAGAAACTGGGTTGGTCGTGCCTTCCCTGCTTGCCGCAAGGCGTCCAGCGCGCCAAGAACCACGGTGTCGGCGCCGAGGACTACGTCGACTTTCGGATGCGCCAGCAGGATCATCTTCATGGTGCGATATCCGCCTTTCCGGTCGACCGTGACGGGGGAAATGTCGGCCACAATGGTCACTCCGGGCAGCTGCCGCAATGAATCGCGCATCGCGGTGAAGCGAGGCGCGAGGAACTGCAAATTGTCGTGGGTTAGCAATACGACCTTGGCCTTGCCGCCCAGACGGGTACGGATGTGCGCTGCCGCAGCTTCCGCCAGCACCTTGCCAGTCTGATACTGTGGCGCGTTCAAAATCGTCGTTGCCGGCGGCGGCACGATCGCCCCGACATAGGCCCCGCCCCTAATCACCCTCTTAAGGCTCGGGCTCAGCGAGGGCGGATCTATGGGAGCGACAACGATTGAGCCGGTTTTCTTGGCATAAAGGCCATTGATCTGCTGTACCATGAGGGTCGCGTCATTGTTGGCGCGCAATGTGCGGAACGCCAGCCGCTGGTCTGAAGCGGCGAAGGCCAGTCCGCGCCCAATGCCCTGAACGAATTCACGTTCGTTATCCTGAACAAATACCAGTTCCTCGCGGAGGCCCCGGGGCTTGGTACAACTGTGCCTCGTCGGATCAAAACGCGGAAGGACGACTGGTTGGGTGAGGCCATCGCCTTGCCCGTGAGCGGCGACCAGCGACGTGATGACAAGTAGCGCCGCCGGCGCGCCGCGCGCGAAATGTCTGATATACGCGAACCTCCACGACTGCATCGGAGCCGATGAAGCGGAAAGTTTCATACCGAAGGTGCGGTTGAGAACGCCAACCGGGCCGCGGTTCCCGGGGACCGATTGACATACTCGACCTTCGTCTTCAGCCCGGCAGCCATCGCGGCAATGATCTTCGACCCCAGCCCTGTTCCACCCGGACTCACGGCGGCGCCCAGCCCGATGCCATCATCCTGCACGACAAGCTCGGCCCGCCCCTGCTGCAGCGTTCGCAACATGACGCGGATATCGCCCGATTGCCCGGCCGGATAGGCGTATTTGAAGGCGTTCGTAACCAATTCAGTGGCGATTACCCCAAGACTGATACTCTGGTCTGTGGGCAAATTAACCGGGTCGAGCACAGTTGTAAGCCGGGCCGTATGGCCATCGTTGTGCATGACGGCACCAAGATTTTCGAGCATCCCGCCCAGATAATCCTTTAAAGACACCGACCTTACGTCGCTGGACGTGTAGAGGCTCCTGTGAATCTGCGAAATCGCTTGGATTCGCGTCTCAGTTTCCTTCAGCGCTACCTTTGCCGATTGATCGGTAACGGTCTTGGATTGCATGTTGACCAGGGCTGCCACGAGCTGGAGGCTGTTGCCGACGCGATGATTGACTTCGGAGAGCAGGACTTCTGCGCGGTCTCGGGCAAGCGCTAGCTCCTGCGTCCTTTGTTCAACCCGTTCTTCGAGCGTCAAATTGATTGCACGCACCTCGTCACGCGCCTGTGTGATCTCCTGCCTATTGCGATAGACCGTGAAGGCCACGGCAGCCACGACAAGGACGATGACGAACGTGGCGACGATGGACACCCATCGTAGCATGGCGGCATTGTTCTGCCGCTCGACCTCGAAAAGCGTGGATTTTTCGTCGGCATCCAGCATCGCGCCGTACAGGTAGACGTTGATCTCATCCATCAGCGCCTTCCCGCGATTGCTGCGGATGATCGACAGTGCATCGGCGTCCGAGCCGCCGCGCTTCAAGGCGACGCTCCGGTCCATCTCCCCCAGCTTTTCATCCACTGCCTCTCGCAGTCTCGAAAGGAACGGTGGTGGCTCTAACGCCGTGACAACACGGCGATCGAGATCAGACATCTGCTCCCGGGCGCGCGCCTTGGCCGTGTCATAGGGAGCCAAGTAGATTTCATTTCCGGTCAGAAGATAGCCGCGCTGGCTGGACTCCGCCGTTCGCAACGCATCGCGTAGTTCAACCGCGGCAATGCGGGTGTCTCGCTGCAACGCCGCATCCCGGAAAAGAGTATTGGATCTTTCGCCAAGCCACATCGTCATCCCTACAACGGCGAAGAGTGCGAGGAAGCCGACGACAAGGCCTCCGGCGACACCCAAAGCCAGGCGACTGCTTGCCATTTGATCGTCTCCTGATGCCACGCGCCGGGCCGCGGGCCCCCTCGCAAACACTCGGTTAACATAGGATCGAAACGTCAGCTACTAGGGTGCAAAGCTCGATCCACATTGACCTCTCGAACTCAACGAGCGCGGAGAGCGGGACGGCGGTTTGATGGGCGTTCGTGGCCACAATCGGACGTCCGCTTTCCACCCATTGCAGACATTCACAACGGCCCCGCTCGGCTAGACCGCGTTCAGCGCGTTGGCGAAGTCGGCGATGAGGTCGTCGGGGTCTTCGACACCAATTGAAATCCGCACCAGATTGTCGGTGATGTCGAGCGCCTTCTTGCGCTCGTCGGGCACCGACAAATGGGTCATTGCCGCCGGCGCGCTGGCAAGGGTCTCGGTCCCGCCAAGGCTGACCGCGAGATTGGCGATTTGAAGCGCGTCGAGGAACGCGAACGCCTCTTTCTCACCGCCCTTGAGGTATAGCGAAAAGGTCGATCCGGCGCCGGTGCAGTGGCGCTTGTAAATATCCGCCTGGCGCGACCCTTCCTCGAGAAAGCCGAGATAACCGATCTTTTCGACCTT
>JBDSSR010000246.1:0-5175 GCA_039928675.1 Sphingomicrobium sp.
GCGCAGATCAAGCAGCTCGCCGGAATGCGCGGGCTGATGGCCAAGCCGTCAGGCGAGATCATCGAAACGCCGATCATCTCGAACTTCAAAGAAGGCCTGACCGTTCTTGAATATTTCAACTCGACCCACGGTGCCCGCAAGGGGCTGGCGGACACTGCGCTGAAGACTGCCAACTCGGGCTATCTGACCCGCCGTCTCGTCGATGTCAGCCAGGACGCGGTGATCATCGAGGAGGATTGCGGAACCGACCTGGCGCTCGAAATGCGGGCGATCATCCAGGGCGGCGCCGTCATTGCCTCGCTTGCCGACCGTATTCTTGGCCGGACCACCGCCGAAGATATCGTCGATGCCAAAACGGGCAAGGTCGCCATCCCCGAAGGCACATTGCTCGATGAGCCGATGGTCGCGCAGATCGAGGAAATCGGTCTTCAGGGCCTCAAAATCCGCTCGCCTTTGGTGTGCGCGTCCAAGCAGGGCGTGTGCGGCAAGTGCTACGGTCGCGATCTTGCGCGCGGTACGCCGGTCAACATCGGCGAAGCGGTCGGAGTTATCGCCGCCCAGTCGATCGGTGAGCCGGGCACCCAGCTGACGATGCGGACCTTCCACATCGGCGGTGCTGCCCAGCTCAACGAGCAATCGAACCTCGAAGCGCCGCTCGACGGCACGATCGAGTTCCGCGACATGCCGACGATCGCCGATCCGCGCGGTCGGCACATCTCGCTGTCACGCTCGGGCGAAATCGCGATCCTCGACATGGACGGGCGCGAACTGTCCACGCACCGCGTGCCTTATGGCGCGCATCTGCTGTGCGAGACCGGGCATATCGTCAGCCGCGGCGACCGGATTGCCGAATGGGACCCCTCGTTCAGCCCGGTGATCAACGAGAAGGCCGGTATCGTGAAGTATCAGGACCTGATCGAGAACCGGACGATGACCGAGCAGCTCGACGAGTCCACCGGCATCACCCAGCGCGTCGTCACCGACGATCTGGCCAAGTCGAAGAAGGACTCGCTCCAGCCGCGCCTGACTCTGACGGGCAAGGACGCCAAGGATGCCAAGGACGCCAAGGAGGCGGCGGTCTATCGGCTTGCGCCCGGGGCAATCGTCGCGATCGAGGACGGCCAGCAGGTCGAAGCTGGCGAAGTGCTTGCGCGGATGCCGCGCGAAGCGGCTCGTACGCGCGACATCACCGGCGGTCTGCCACGCGTTGCCGAGCTGTTCGAAGCGCGCAAGCCCAAGGAGAATGCGATCATCGCCAAGGTGTCCGGAAAGGTCACCTTCATGCGCGACTACAAGGCCAAGCGGAAGGTCGCGATCGTCCCCGACGACGGGTCCGAGCCGGTCGAATATCTGGTTCCAAAGTCGAAGATGATCGAGGTCCAGGAAGGCGATTACGTAAAGCGCGGCGACAATCTGGTTGGCGGCTCACCCGATCCGCACGACATCCTCGAAGTGCTCGGCGTGGTTGCTCTTGCCGAATATCTCGTCAGCGAAATCCAGGAGGTCTATCGGCTCCAGGGCGTCAAGATCAACGACAAGCACATCGAAGTGATCGTCCGGCAGATGCTCCAGAAGGTCGAGATCACCGACGGCGGCGACACCACGTTGCTGGCCGGCGAACAGGTCGATCGCGACGAGATGGACGAGGCCAATGCCGCGCTCGAAAAGAGGAAGAAGCATGCCCAGGGCAAGCCGGTTCTTCTCGGCATCACCAAGGCCAGCCTGCAGACTCGAAGCTTCATCTCCGCAGCTTCGTTCCAGGAGACGACTCGAGTGCTGACCGAAGCTGCCGTTCAGGGCAAGGTCGACACGCTTCAGGGCCTAAAGGAAAACGTCATCGTCGGCCGGCTGATCCCGGCGGGCACTGGCGCTGGCATGAACCGGATGCGGGTTGCCGCAACCTCGCGCGACACCGCCCTGCGTGCTGCCCAGCGGCGGATGGAAGAGGCGCTGATCGCGCCAGATTCCGCCGAAGAACTGCGCGCTGCGGAAAATGCCCGAAGCGTTCGCGATAACGCCGGAACCGGCGACGATCCGCTGGGCGCGGTCGTCCCCAGTGGCCACGGCTCGGATGCCGATGCGGGCGATTATCTGCAGACCGAACAAACCCCGGCGGAAGCGGTCAAGACCGCCGACTAGTCGATCCGGGTTTGGTATCGAAATATCAGGCCGTCGCCCCACCGGGCGGCGGCCTTTTTCGTGCCGCTGCTGACCTTGCCACCCTTGCACCAGCCCCTGGCAATGCCCGCCGGCGCGCTCTTCCCAGTGCTCCGCCGCGGGTCTATCGGCTCGCTTGGAGGGAGACGATCATGGCCCGCGCCTGGCATTTGAAGAGCCGCCCGCAAGGGACCCCGACGGCGGACAATTTCACGCTGCAGCCGCTCGATCAACCGCATCTCGACGACGGCATGGTCCGCATCGCCAATCGCTGGCTGTCGGTCGATCCCTACATGCGCGGGCGGAGGAACGAAGTGAAGAGCTATGTCCCGCCGTTCGCGCTCGATGCCCCGATGGAGGGCGGCGCGGTCGGCGAGGTGGTCGAAACCAGATCCGACGCATTCCAGCCCGGCGACCGGGTGCTGCACATGGCTGGCTGGCGCGACGAGGCCGTGCTCCCCGCCTCCGCGCTCAATAAGCTCCCCGATCTCGGCGTTGAGCCCCAGGCGTTCCTCGGCAATCTCGGGCTGACCGGCGCTACCGCTTATTTCGGGCTCCTCGAAGTCGCCTCGGCCAAGGAAGGCGAAACGGTGTTCGTCTCGGCCGCCGCCGGTGCGGTCGGATCGGCGGTGGTTCAGATCGCCAAGGCCAAAGGCATGACCGTGATCGGCTCGGCTCGGGGTGCGGCCAAATGCGAGTTCGTCCGCTCCTTGGGAGCCGACGCGGCGATCGATTACACCGCCGGCCCGATCGTCAAATCGCTGGCGGCGGCCGCGCCCGATGGCATCGACGTTTATTTCGACAATGTCGGCGGCGACCATCTCGACGCCGCTTTGGCGCTCGCCCGCCGCGACGGGCGTTTTGCAATGTGCGGCATGATCGACGCCTATAACAGCGGCCAGCCAGCCTCCTTGCGCTACCTCATGCGGATCATCGGCATGCGCATCCGCCTGCAGGGATTTATCTATACCGACTATCTGCCGCGGCTGGGCGAATTCTACCGCGATATGGGCGGCTGGATCGCCAGCGGCCAGGTCACCTCGCGCGACACCGTGGTCGACGGGCTCGAGCGCATGCCCGAAGCCTTTTTCGGCCTGTTTTCGGGCGCCAACACCGGAAAGATGCTGGTCAAGCTCTGAAGCGCGGCGCGGGAACTTAGCGTATTTACTTGGTCTCGGTGCTGTTGGTCGTGACGACGCTGCTGATCTGGTCGTCCTCATCAGCGACCACAATCGTCTCCTGGCCATCGGCGCCCTCGATGCGCATGATGCGGCGGTTCTGCACGCTGCGCCATCCAACTGCCACCAGGACTGCAAAGACAGCGAGTCCGAAGATGATAGACATGAAATTCGATGCCGAGTCCGTCATTTGCATTCACCCATTTTGAATTTGTGCACACGCGACCTAGCGCCCGAAAAGTTAAAATTGTCGTATGTAAACAAGGGAGTTCGCATTCTAGCGGCCCGTCGCATGGGCAGTCGGTCGCTTGCGGAATGAAAGCTCAGGTCATGTCCGTTGTCCACTCAAAGCGGACATAGCCAAGGGTCAGCGACGCAAACCTGGTTGCGCCTGTCGGACGCCTGGTTATCACCCGGCGATGCTGGAAACGACCCTTGAGCAAATCGCGCTGATCGCAGGGGTCGGGTGTTTCGCGGGCTTTCTCGTTTTGGACCGGCTCGTCGCACGAGGATCCACTCAGGCCGTTGATAAGCGCCTGATCAAGGCGTTGCGCTTGCCGTCGGGCGCGCCACGGATGGGAATGGCCTGGGCCCCGGTGATGCGCGGCATAACGCAACTTGGCGGGCCGGCCGGGCGCTACAGCATTGCGCTTTCCGCAGCCTTCATTCTGTGTTGGTCAGGCTATCCGACGAGCGCGGTCTGGCTGATCGTGACTCTGGGCAGCGGATGGATCGTGGACGGGTTGCTGAAGCACCTGTTCCGCATCAAGCGCCCGACCATCGTGCCGCACCTCGCTCACGCCGGGGCCCAAGCTGCCCCAGCGGCACACGCTCAACGCAGCGCTGATTGGCGCTGTTCTGATTGCCTTCGTGTTGGGCGGGCCGCCGCTCGGAAGTTGAAATCGTAAAAGCAGATGGCGGCTCGATGCGGCCAAGACTGCGGCCCACAAAGAACCCGTCGGAGGATGTCCTCCGACGGGCGTTTTTTGCGCAAATGTCCGGCTAGCAGCGGCCATCGTGCATCGCGTTTTGCGTGCAATTGGCAGCCGAGCCGACATCCGCCGCCGCACCGCGAACGGTATTGCAGGCGGCAACCGCAAGACACAGGCCCGCAAGGGCCACCGCAACCAGTTTTTGAACCATGGTCATTCCTCCGTTAAGGGTCCGGAATGACAGTGAATCACCAACCGCGCGACTTGTCTAGCGGCGCCGGGCGCGCACTTGGCCCAGCATTTGTCTAGAACTAGCCTAGCACTTGCCGCCATTCATCGTGTTCTCGGTGCAATTGGCGACCGAATTGACGTCGCGGGCGGCGCCGCGAACGGTGTTGCACGTAGCGGTCGCAAGCGCAGCGCCGACCAGGGTGACCGTCAGGATCTTGTGAAACATGATTTTCAACTCCTCTTGATCCGGTTCCAACGCGCTAGTCTCGCAGTGGCTCCATCAACCACACACGGGACTGACAGCTAGACCGCCACCGGAGCCGCAATGTGGGGGAGCGGCTCGTAATTTTCGAACCGGAAATCCTCGGGCTGGTAATCGAACAGCCCATGCCCGCGATCCTCGATCACCAGCTGCGGCAAATCGCGCGGTTCGCGCCCGAGCTGGAGCCGGGCCTGGTCGAGGTGGTTGGAATAAAGGTGGCAGTCTCCGCCGGTCCAAACGAATGTCCCCGGCTCGAGCCCGCATTCGCGCGCCAGCAGATGGGTCAGAAGCGCATAGCTTGCGATGTTGAACGGCACTCCGAGGAAGATGTCGGCGCTGCGCTGGTAAAGCTGGAGATTGAGCCGCCGAGATCCATCCTTGTCGGCCGCAACCTGGGTCTGGAACAGGCAGTGGC
>JBDSSR010000247.1:0-2348 GCA_039928675.1 Sphingomicrobium sp.
CTGCTGGTCGGGCCGGGAATGGGCGATCTTCCGCAGGTCCTGACGCTGGCGCTGACGTCGAAGGCGCCCAAGGTGATCGACGCTGACGCAATCTCGCACCTTGGCGAGCCCGAGCGGCTGCGTGGGCAGGATGCCGTCATCACGCCGCACCAGGGCGAATTCGAGCGGCTGTTCGGAGAGCTGCCGGGGTCAAAGCCCGAGCACGCGCTCGCTGCAGCGCGTCAAAGCGGGGCAGTGATCGTCTACAAGGGCCCCGATACGCTGGTCGCGAGCCCCGACGGGCGGATCGGGTTTGCATTGCCGGCACCGGCCGCGCTGGCCAGCGCTGGAACCGGCGATGTCCTTGCCGGGATGATCGCCGCGCTTCGTGCCCGCGGGCTTGCCGCGTTCGAGGCGGCCGAGGCAGGCGTCTGGCTGCACGGCCGTGCCGCCGAGGCGGCGGGACCAGCGCTGATCGCCGACGACCTTGCGGCGGCCATCCCCCAGGCGCTTGGCCAGCTGTGAGCGAGCCGATCGTTCGAATTGCGGGTCGGGGAGATGGCGTGACCGCATCGGGGCGCTACGCGGCCTTCGCCGTGCCCGGGGATCTTGTCGAAGCAGATGGCTCGGTAACGCCCGGGCCGCATCACCAGGTGCCGCCATGCCGTCACTTTCCGGAATGCGGCGGCTGCCAGCTCCAGCACGCCGATGATTGGGCCTATGCGGCTTTCGCAGTGTCGCGGATCGCGGGAGCGCTTGCCCAGCATGGCATCGAGACCGACATCCGGGCTCCGCACCTGTCGCCGCCAAACAGCCGCCGGAGGGCGACGCTCAAGGCCCAGCGCACGGTGAGCGGGGTACTGCTCGGCTTCTACGCCGCAAAGTCGCATCGAATCGTCGACATGCGCGAAGACTTTGTCCTTCGTCCCGAGCTGCTGGCGCTTCTCGGACCGCTGCGGACGCTCCTTGGGCACGTGCTTTCGGACAAGGCCGCGGCCGAGATCCAGATGACGGTGATCGATGGCGGCGTCGACCTGCTGCTCAACCGGGTCGAGCCGAGCGGGATCGAGGCGATGGACCTGATCACGTCATTCGCCGCACAGCATGGGATCGCGCGCCTAAGCATCGACCAGGGGTTCGGACCGGAACCCCTGTATGAACCCGAACCGGCAACGATCTCGCTGGCCGGGGTTGCGGTGGCGTTTCCGGTCGGCGGTTTCCTCCAGGCCACGGCGGACGGGGAGCAGGCGCTGAGCCAGGCCGTCGCCGAAGCGACCCGGGGCCGAACCGCGGACCTGTTCGCCGGCATCGGCACGTTCGCGCTGGCGGTGAAGGCCGATTATGCGGCCGAAGCGGCCCGCGATGCCGTCCTAGCGCTTAAGCGAGCGGCGCGGGCGATGACTGTCGAGCACCGCGATCTTTATCGCCGGCCTCTCGATGTGGCCGAGCTGGCGCGGTTCGATTCGGCGATCATCGATCCGCCGCGGGCAGGGGCCGAGCAGCAGGTTCGAGCGCTTGCAACCTCCGCTGTCGAGCGCATTGCCTACGTCAGCTGCAATCCGGCGACCTTCGCTCGCGACGCGGCTTTATTGGTTGCCGGCGGCTATCGACTCGACTGGGTCAAGCCGGTCGGCCAATTCCGCTGGTCGACCCACATCGAGCTGGCGTCCTGTTTCAGCCGTGGTGAATGAGAAAGATCGCCGCGTGGGTGGTCAGTCCGATCAGGCACAGGGTTGCTAGGACGAACAGCGGCAGTCGGAAGCGGACCTGGTTGACGGTGCACTGGACGATACTGTGCAGGACCCGGAAGCCAACATAGCCCCAGGCCAGCCAGAGGTTGATCGGTTGATCGAAATGCATGGCGACCAGCGCCAGGACGATCGCATAAAAGATCGTCGGCTGTTCCATCAAATGGTTGTAGTTATGCGATTTCCACTGCGCTGACGCTTCCGCGCGCCCTTCCAGGTCAAGGCCTCGTGAACCGGCTGGGATATTGCCCAGGTTGATGCCGAGCCGGCGGAACTGGGCACCTCTGGCGACGAACATCCACGCCATGACGACGAGGGTCCACGCGACAAGCGCGACGACCGGACCGAGCAGCGGACTAAATGGCATGAAAAACCCTCCCCCGAAAAGCCGGAGGAGGGTGCTTCATTTCGTTTCGTTGCGCAATCGGTTCAGACGAACATCTTTGAAAAGGCGCGCTTGGCGCGAGTCTTCCAGGCTCCGCGGTGCCAGGCGTCGCTGGCGAGCAACGGAAGGACGCTGGTGGCTTCGGCAAACACCATCTGCTCCATCGCGGTCGAAACCTTGCCCCAGCTTGCGGCTTCCTGAAGCGTGGAGGAGGAGCAGGCGCCGTCGCGGACGTC
>JBDSSR010000248.1:0-1766 GCA_039928675.1 Sphingomicrobium sp.
TCGTAAGGCGGCTTGAACCCCTTGAGGATGTGGCTTCCGGCGGTCGTATCGACGCCTTTGGTGGCGAACAGATCCTTGATACCCAAAGGAATTCCGGCGAGCGATCCTGCTTCGCCCGACTGCCGCGCAAGATCGGCCGCGTCGGCGGCGGCAAGCGCATCGTCGGGGGTTTCGACGGTAAAGGCGTTGAGCAGGCGCGCGCCGACGACCGCGGCGTTGAAGCTGTCGGCGATCTCACGGGCTGAAAAGTCCCCGCTTCGAAAGCCCTCGCGAAGCTGCGCGATGGTCTTGTCGGTCAGCGCGCTCACTCGATCACCTTTGGAACGGCGAAGAAGCCATGCCGAGCCTCGGGTGCGTTGGCGAGAACGTCGTCGCGGATGCCGCCATCGTTGACGACGTCGTCGCGCAGCCTCAATTTCTGGTCGATAACGGCGGTCAGTGGTTCAACGCCATCGGTGTCGACTTCGCCGAGCTGCTCGACCCAGCCGAGAATGTTGTTGAGCTCGGGCAGCAGGCGGTCGAGTTCATCGTCGCTCATCGCGATCCGCGCCAGCTTGGCGATATGGCGCACCTGTTCGGGGGAAACGGACATAAGGCGGCCCTAGCGACCGCTCCGCGGAGCGGCAAGCAGTCAGGCCGGGTTGTTGATTGTCCGCAACTTGAAGCCGACAATCTTGGTCCCGAAGTCGCATTCGAACGATCGTTTGGCCGACCCGTCGCCGACCGTCCCCCAGACGATGATCCGGTTGATCCCGTGCTGCTCGACGTCGATGATGGTGACCGTTCCATATTGGGCGGCCTGTGCGCTGCACTGTTCGCGGGCCTGGGGCTGAAGATCTTCGTTGCTGACCGGGCGACCCTTGGCGCTTTGAGCCGCCATGCTGACCGCCGAGGCGGCCATCATCGGCACGCACCCGCAGACCGCCGACCCGGCCATGATAGCGACGACAAACCGGCCCCAAACACGCATTGCACTGATCTCCCTCATCGGCGCCAACGCGCGGTGCGCCCGACAGTGCCGCCGGCGGGCGACGCCTCACGTTTGTGGCCGGTGCTATTCGTCGGTGGTTCGGGCGCCATCCAGCCAGTCTTGATCGACCGGGTCGAGAAAAACGCCCCCTGCTTCGTTCCCCAGCACCCATCGGATCTGCGCTGCAAAGGTCACGTCGCGCTCGGCGCCGAGCGTGACGAACTCGCCGATCTTGAGCGGATGGCTGGTGCCGAGCCGAAAGCCGCCGCTGGAAACGTCGAGGAAGGTGACGTCACAATGATGTCCGCTGGCGTCGACGAGGACCGCCGGCCGACGGATGTCGACCCTCGGCGCTCGCTTATTGTGTCCAGGTTCCTTGATCGCGCTTACTCCTAATGTGGCCGCTTCTAACATGGATCAGGCCTCTTTCGAAATCGTTCGAATGACCAGCCGGCCCTTGGGCTGTGGCGCGCGCGTGGTTCGCGCCAGCACTCACCCGCTTGCCCGAGTTCGCGCCGACCAATAGGTGCGCACGAATGTGTGCCAGACGGTTCCTGATGGTCGTGTTCGTGATGATCCTGCTGGTCGTTGCCGGCGGATTCGCAATCTTCCAGTTTGGCGGTCGAGTGCTTGTCAGTCAGGCCGTTCCAACCGGTCATTTTGCCCAGCCCGCTGGAACCTCACCCGATTACGCGCTTTCGTCGAGCTGGCTATCGCGCCCCGGCCTGACCGACGATCCGGCCCAATGGCTTCCCGACGGACTGGTTTCGGCGAGCACAGGCAAGGCCGCAATCTT
>JBDSSR010000249.1:0-2443 GCA_039928675.1 Sphingomicrobium sp.
ATCTTAAAGCTGGTTGATCAGATCGGGGCCGGCAATCCCTTCAACGCGATCGCTGTGCGGCGACTTCGGTCGGTCGGGTGGGGCCTAATTGCCCTGAACCTTTATTCCTTAGTGCGCACCATCGCTCTGCCGCAGGTCCTTCTTTCTAATTTACAGACGACCGCTGGCGATTTCCGAGTCCTCCCTATGATATCGGGAAGCGTCAGCGGTCTGCGCAGTGCTCGCGTCGACGGTCAGTTCGGCTTCGGGCTGCTCGTTGCCGGGGCTCTCGCGCTTCTCTTGGCCGAGGCCTTCAGGGTGGGCACGGCAATCCGCGAAGACAATGAATCGATCCTTTGATGGCGATCGTGATCAACGTTGATGTGATGATGGCCAAGCGGAAGATGAGCCTAACGACCCTAGCGCAGAAGATTGGCATGTCGTTGACCAACCTGTCGTTGCTCAAGACCGGGAAGGTCAAAGGCTTACGATTCAACACGCTCAATGCCATCTGCGAGGCACTAAATTGCCAGCCCGGCGACCTTTTAGAGTACCGTCCCGACGCAAACTAATGGCAGGAATGGGTGGAAAGCGGACATTAGGTCAGGGCGCCACCTTGATGTTGTCAACGACGATGCCTTGGCGAAATCGGAACGCGCCGGAATAGCCATCGCCGTCCCAACCTTCGACCCTGTAGGTAACACCAGCCGTCAGCGGTTTGGCCTTAACGCGCGCGGCCATGTCGTGTGGAACAGTGCCATAGACGACCGGGAAATCGCTCTGACATGGCGGCGGTAGATACTGGCTGGCGGACAGTTCCCAAACTACTTCTCCGGTCTCGCTTGTAACCTTGAAGTCGGCGAAACAGCCGGAGCCTTTGTCCTTCATTGGCATGAAGGCGATGCGCCCGCTCAGCTCCACGGCCTTCAAGTCGTAATGATAGCTACAGCCAGTCAGTGCCAAGGCCAGCAAACTGGCTAAAAAGCTTCGACGCATTCGAGATGCGTATTTCCAATACCTAATGTCTGCAATGGGTCGAAAGCGGACATTTCCGCGCAGGCCGTCACGGGAGTAAATCCCGTGACGTTGGTCCTGTCGGTTGGCGCCGCTGCGGCGGCTTAACCGCAGGCCAGCCGGACTTCGCCGTCTCTTCGCGCTGCTCCGGCGACGCTAAAGCGTCGGCGTCGCTGCGCTCGGCGGCTTAGCGGCCGTGCCCTCTCCAGCGCTTGATGGTGCGCTGGATGATCCCCGCTTCATCGCCGGTTTCGCGCCACAAACGCGCGAAGCTCGGATCGGATGAGGCCGGGCGCTTTTCGGGTTCGAGGTCGTCGAAGCGGACGCGGATGGGGATCGCGACGCCTTCGCCGCAAACGATGCACTCGCGGTTGCGAAGCGCGGGAATGGCGTCGAGAAAACCGCGCGCGCCTTCGGGCATTGCCGCACGAACGCAGGCCTGATCGCGTTCGTTGTTGAGGCGCATGGCGATGATCGTTCCGCACTGCGACAGCACACCCTCGGCGAGGTCCGACGGGCGTTGGGTGATGAGGCCCAGGCTGACGCCGTACTTGCGGCCTTCCTTGGCGATTCGTTCGAGAATCTTGCGAACTGCCTGGCCCGACGCGGTTTCGTCCTTGGGCACGTAGCGATGGGCTTCCTCGCAGACGAGAAGCAGCGGGCGCTGGGCCTCGGTCCGCGACCAGATGGCATAATCGAACACCATCCTGGCAAGCACCGAGACGACCACCGAGGTGACTTCGGACGGGACTCCTGAAACATCGACGATCGAAATCGGGCGGCCCAGGCTGGGTAGCCGGAACAGCTTGGCGACGAACGCGCCCATGGTGTCCGAGACCAGCATTCCGGAAAACATGAAGGTGTAGCGCGGGTCTGCGCGAAGCTCGTCGAGCTTGGTCTTGAGGCGCTGGAATGGAAGCGTGTCGCCGGCGCGGTCGAGCTTGCCCATTTCGTTGACGATGATCGCGTTGAGGTCGGTCAGCAGATAAGGAATCGGCGAATCGACGGTGACTTTGCCAAGCGTGCTCAGATCCTTGCCCTTGAGCCGGGCGGCGAGCAGGCATTTGGCGAGAATGTCGGCGTCGCGCTGTCGCTCGGCCCCTTGAGTCGTCAGAACGACCTCGCAATGCTCCTCGAAGTTGAGCAGCCAATAGGGCAGCTGGAGATTGTCGACGTTGAAGATTTCGCCGCAGCCCTTGAACGCCGCGGAATATTCGCCGTGCGGGTCGATCATAACGATGTGACCTTCGGGCGAAAGCTGCGAAATCCGGTGGAGGATCAGTGCGACCGCTGTCGACTTGCCGGTGCCGGTCGAACCAAGCACCGCGAAATGCTTCGACAGCATCGGGTCGACGTAGAGCGCTCCGCGGATGTCGTCGGTCGGATAGACGGTGCCGACCTCGATGTGCGGCTCGTCACTTGCGGCAAAAATGCCGTGAAGATCCTGGGT
>JBDSSR010000250.1:0-11934 GCA_039928675.1 Sphingomicrobium sp.
CGGGTCGGCGAAGGCGATACCGGCCCCAATACCGGGGGGATGGGCGCATATGCCCCGGCCCCGGTCCTGACGCCCGAACTGGTCGAGCGGGCAATGACGCAGATCGTGCGGCCTACCGCATATGCCATGGCGCAGGCCGGAACACCGTTTCGCGGCGTGCTCTACGCCGGGCTGATGCTGACCGCGCAAGGGCCCAAGCTGATCGAGTATAATGTCCGCTTCGGGGATCCCGAATGCGAAGCGATCATGCCGCTGATCGATGGCGATTTCGCGGCATTGCTGGATGCCCTCGCCACCGGGAGGCTGGCCGACATCGAACCGCCAAAGCTTCTGGCGAAGCACGCCGTGACCGTCGTCGTCGCGGCGCGCGGCTATCCCGGAGTTCCCGCAAGCGGCGGGGTGATCGGCGCAATCGAGGCCGCCGAGCAGATCGAGGGCGTCACCGTGTTTCACTGCGGAACCGCGCTTGGCGAAGCCGGCCTGGTTGCAACCGGCGGCCGAGTGCTGGCCGTCACCGCGATTGCCGACAGCTTCGCCAGCGCCCGCGCCCGCGCCTATCGAGCGGTCGACCAGATCGACTTTGCCGATGGCTTCCATCGCCGCGACATCGGCTGGCGTGAACTTGCAAGGGAGCCGGCATGATTGTGCTGTGGAGCTATTTCTGGCCGATCTTCGCGGCTGCTTTGATCACCGGGCTGTTTGCCGGGATCCTCGCCCACCGCCGGACCGGACGGCGCCACATCGTGCGTGGCGGCGGCCTGGTCGTCGCTCTTGCCCTCACGGCGCTGTGGCATGGACCGCTTGGCGCTGGCCAGCGGCTTTCCTCGAACATCGAGGTCAATACCAGTGCGACGCTGGCCTATTACGAGCTTCCCGCGATCACTGCCCGCCTGCATCACTCACCGCTCACCCGTCGAGTGATCCTGTCGGGACCAGCGGACGATTTCCAGCGACGCGAGCTGCCGGCCACTATGGACACCTTGCCCGGCGTGGCAAGCACGCGCTGGGCGCCAGCGGGCGGCGGCGTTCCGCTAATCGCCGAAGCCGCCGGGATGGCGGTGCTGGGCTTCCTTTTCGGGCTTCTGCTCGCCTATCTGGTCGAGCTTCATCGTCGACACAACGCACAATGGAACTGGTGAACTGAATGAACTGGATTGCTGAATATTGGTGGGTTGTCGCGATCGTCGTCGCGCTCGTGGTGGTGTTCCTGCTGGTCCGCCCGCGCCAGCGCGTGACGCTGACCCCAAGCGCTCCGGCGCGCGCGCACATGGCTTATGCGAAAACCGTGGCGGGGCCCGCCGAGGGGCGCGGCCTGGCCGGCGAAGCCGCCGCCGCAGCGAGCGACGTGACGGGGGAAATCCTTCGCGCGCCAGTCCACGGAGCGCTTGCCGGAGGCGTCGAGAGCGACGATTTGAGCACGATAAAGGGCGTCGGTCCGAAATTCGCCGACGCTCTGCACGCGCTCGGGTTCAATCGGTTCGAACAGATCGCCGGCCTGTCCGATGCCGAAATCCAGCGGCTCGATCCGCAGCTTGGCGCGTTCCGCGGCAGGATCGGCCGCGACCGGATCGTCGAACAGGCGGACTATCTCGCTCGAAACGACATCGACGGTTTCGAACAGAAATTCGGAAAGCTCTAGGCGGCGGGCCCGGCTCCGGCCGACTGCCGCTTGGGCCGCGACGCCAGGACCTTGTCGATCTTGCGCCCGTCCATGTCGATGATCTCGAACTGCCAGCCATCGTGACGGAAGGTTTCGCCAGTGTCGGGCAGGTGCTTCAAAACCGACAGCGCAAAGCCCGCCACGGTCGAATAATCGCGCTCTCGGGGAAGGTTGATGCCGAGGCGGTCGGGAAGAAGATCGGCGCTCGCCGCGCCTGACAGCAGCCAGCTTCCGTCATCTCGCTCGATCAGCGGATTTTCCTCACCCTGCTCGAGGTCGTGGGCGAAAGTCCCGGCAAGGGCGGCAAGGATGCTTCCAGGAGTGACGATGCCGTCGAGATGGCCATATTCGTCGTGAACCAGAGCCAGCGGCACGTCGGCGCTGCGAAGCACGCCGAGCGCGTTCATCGCGTCCATCAGGTCGGGGATGACCGGCGCTTTGCGGCACAGTTCGCCAAGGTTGATCGTCTTGCCTTCCAGCATTGCGCACAGCACGTCGCGAGACTGGATGACGCCGATGATGTTTTCGATCGACCCGTCGGCAACCGGAAGCCGGCTGTGCGGGCTTTCGAGCAGCGTTTCGCGAACCTGCTGCTGGGTCGAATGGACATCGATCCAGTCGACGTCGGTGCGCGGAGTCATCACTTCGCGAACCGTCCTGTCGGCCAGCCGGACTATCCCGGAGATGATCGCCCGCTCATTTTCCTCCAGCACGCCCGCCGTCTGGGCTTCGGCGACAACCAGATGAAGCTCCTCCGCGGTGACATGATTCTTCGATTCCCGGTCGAACCCGAACACCTTGAAGATCAACTGGCTCGACTGGTTGAGAATCCACACGAACGGCGCGGTAATCACTGACAGCCAGCGCATCGGCCGAGCCATCACCACCGCGATCGGCTCGGGCGAGCGAAGCGCGATCTGCTTGGGCACGATCTCGCCAATTACCAGCGAGATGTACGTCGTCAGGACGATGACCAGTGTGAAGCCGGCGCTTTTGGCGGTGTCGGGGCTTAGGCCGAGCGCGTGCAGCCGGTCGGCGATCGGCTGGCCCAACTTTTCGCCCGAGAAAGCGCCGGCGAAGATCGCGATCAGGGTGATCCCGCTTTGCGCCGTGGCAAGGAAGCGACCGGGGTCGGCGGCGAGATCGAGCGCGCATTGCGCGCCACGATTGCCGTTGCGAGCCATCGCTTTCAGCCGCGCCTCGCGAGAGGAGACAATGGCCAGCTCGCTCATCGACAGGACGCCGTTAAGGGCGACCAGCGCGAGAATGAGGAGGACGTCGTACCAGGGAAAAGGGGCTATGGGGTCGCTCATGGACTTGAAGTTGCGCAGTCTAGCCTTCGCTCATGTCGGTTCACAAGCGGCGAATCGATTCGCGGTCGGAACAATGGTCCCCGCGCGCCAGTTTGAGAACTTAACCAGTTTATTCCAGCCGGAGTGTCATCCAATGCCCGCAACCCGCCTTCTTGCGTCCGCCGCCATCGGCTGCTCGCTGCTCGCGATTTCTGCCTGTGCGACCAACTCGGCGATGCCGCCGCCGATGGCGCCGCTTCCACCCGCAGACTTCATCGCGCTCGGAGTCACGGCTCCCTATCTGTCGAGCGCGGTGATCGGCGGCGAGCGATCGCGGGCAGCGAAGCTTCGCGCCGCCAAGGTCCGCCCGCTCGGCGCGGCCGAGGTTCCAGCCTACATGGCCGACCTTGACGGTGAGCTCCGACGACAGACCGCGGGTATCGGGCTCGACGTCCTTCGCGTTGGGGACGGAATCGTCGTCCGCATCCCCGCGGCACTGACGTTCGATGCCGCAAGCGCCGCTGTCAAACCGCAGTTCGAGGCGACCCTGCTCGAGATTTCGCGGACCGTGAAAACGCGCAGCCGCACCTATGTCGATGTCTACGCGCACACCGACACCAGTGGCACTCCGCAGGTCAACCAGGCGTTGTCGGACAGGCGCGCCGCCGCGGTGGCGGGCTACCTTGCGACCCACGGCGTCGCCAAGGCCCGGATCGCGTCGCACGGACTTGGCGAGACCGCCCCGCTCTACATTCCGGACGATACGCCGACCAAGCAGGCGGGCAACCGCCGGGTAGAAATTCGCCTGACTCCGTTTCGCAGCTAACCGGCGCTAGCGCCTCTCCGCGAAAAACCCGCGAAGCAACTCGGCGCTTTGCGCTTCGCCAATCCCGCCGAGCACGTCGGGCCGATGGTGGCAGGTCGGCTGGGCGAAGAGGCGCGGGCCGTTCACTACGGCTCCGCCCTTGGGATCCTCGGCGGCAAAGCGCAGCGCCTTGAAGCGAGCGATTCCAACGGCTGCGGCGCACATCGCGCACGGTTCAAGGGTCACCCACAAGGTGCACTGGTCCAGCCGCGAAGTGCCGAGCGCCGCGCCGGCTGTGCGAATCGCTGCCATTTCGGCATGAGCTGTTGGGTCTGACGACCCGCGCATCGCATTGCGGGCCTCGGCAACGATCGAATCGCCTGTCGAATCGGGGATCGTCACTACGGCTCCGACCGGAACTTCGCTCGCACCGGCAGCCTCCCGCGCCAATTCAAGCGCACGGCGCATAGGTGGCGGCAGCGGGAAACCCTGCACTGAGATCGGCGAAAGGGTCATCCCCCATCGGTAGCGGGCGGGCCCGCGACTGTCAGCTAGTTGGCGTTGCCGCTCGCGTTGTCCGGAGCGTTGGCAGCTTCGTTTCCGTTCGCGGGCCGCACTACCTCGAGCGACGGCACCTTGATCGACGACTGCCGGGTTCCGATTCGGACCGAGCCGGTCTCGACGTCGAACGCCGGAGCCTGGCCGCCCTTGGCCACGATCCCGTTGTGGGTCGCGGAAACCTGGGGCGCCTTTGCGCCGCGGATCTGGTCGATGTTGAGGAAACCGGTGGAAATCGCTGCGATCACCGCGAGAATTCCAACGATCAGGATCAGGATGATTGTGCGCATGGTATGAAATTCCCTGTAGTTGATCCTTACGCATTACTGCCGGTTGATCGACATTGACGAGAACGCCGACCTTGCCCTGGAGTTGCTGCCGATGGCCAATACAACCGCCTCGCCGCCAGGCGCCAGCCTCTTGAATGCGCGTTGACGAGCGCAGCCCGAGCGGCTAACGGGCAGCGCTCTTCGGGCCCTTATAGAGCCCAGGCAAGAAATCAGGATAGAGAGATCATGTCGCGCGTTTGCGAACTGACCGGCAAGGGCCGGCTGGTGGGAAACAATGTTTCTCACGCCAACAACAAGACCAAGCGGACGTTTCTGCCCAATTTGCAGAACGTGACGCTGATTTCGGACGCGCTCGGGCAGAGCGTCAAGCTGCGCGTGTCGACCCATGGGATACGCTCGGTCGAGCATGTCGGCGGTCTCGACAACTGGCTTTTGAAGACCAGCGAAGACAAGCTCAGCCTCAAGGTTCGCAAGCTTAAGCGCGAAATCGCCAAAAAGGCCTCTGCCCCGGCTTCGTAAGGCCGTCCAACCGCCTGAAACGCAACGGAATAACTGAACGCTGGCTGCACCGCGTGTTCAGCATCCATTGCCCCCCAATCCCCCATTGCGCCGTTCAAGCGATGGGGATTTCCCCCTTTTCCCCATCGTGCCTGGCGACAGGTCAGTTCCCTCGAGTCGCGTAGCGAGGGGGGCCCGGCACGCGTCGTTGTGCCGGGCCCAATTTCCCATCAGGGCATTCGTCAGGGGATATCGAACAGCATCGCCAATTGGTCGGTCATTGCGCCGGCAAGCTGATCGGCATCCATGATCGTCACCGCGCGGCTGTAATAGCGGGTCACGTCGTGGCCGATACCAATCGCGATCAATTCGACGCTCGAACGCTTCTCGATCCACTCGATGACCTGGCGCAGGTGCCGTTCGAGATAGCTTCCGCCGTTGGAGGAGGCGGTCGAATCATCGACCGGCGCGCCGTCGGAAATGACCATCAGGATCCGACGCTCCTCGCGCCGCGCAATCAGCCGATTGTGGGCCCACAACAGCGCCTCTCCGTCGATGTTTTCCTTGAGCAGCCCCTCACGCATCATCAGTCCCAGGTTGCGACGCGCTCGCCGATAGGGATCGTCGGCGCGCTTGTAGACGATGTGGCGAAGATCGTTGAGCCGCCCGGGGTTGGCCGGCCGACCGGCGGC
The DNA here is from genome assembly GCA_039928675.1 of Sphingomicrobium sp. GTDB lineage: Bacteria > Pseudomonadota > Alphaproteobacteria > Sphingomonadales > Sphingomonadaceae > Sphingomicrobium. The sequence goes on from JBDSSR010000250.1 coordinate 5,796, forward strand.
AAGCCACGACTCGCGGCTTTGCCCGCCCTTCCAGCCGCGCGTGGTGAATCCGAGGATTTCGGTCGCTACCCCGCACCGCTCCAGCGTGCGTGCCAGAATGTCGCCGCAAATCGCGGCGATCGCGATCGGCCGACCGCGCATGGAACCGCTATTGTCGATCAGAACGGACACGATGGTATCGCGAAACGGGATTTCTCGTTCGATTTTGAACGACAAGGCTTGGGCCGGGTTGACGACCACCCGAGCCAGCCGCGCGGCGTCGAGCATCCCTTCATCTTGATCGAAATCCCAGCTTCGCGACTGCCGCGCGAGAAGCCGCCGTTGAAGCCGGTTGGCGAGCCGAGTGACGACGGTCTGAAGACCGGACATCTGCTGGTCGAGATAGGCCCGGAGGCGTCCGAGCTCGTCCTCGTCGCACAGCTCGCCAGCCTCGACGATTTCGTCAAAGCGCGTGGTGAAGGCCTTATAGTCGCTTTGCGGGGACAGGTCCCAGTTGCGGCGGCCGGGTGAGGAAAGAACGTTTTCGCCCAGCTCATCGCCCGATGCCGTCTCGTCCTCGCCGACTTCCATCTCCTCCGACTGACCCTCGGTATCGGTCTGGTCCTCGACCTCCTCCCCGCGAAGCTCGGCCTGACCGCCCTGGGGCGAACCATCGTCACCCTCGTCAGAAAGCTCGTCGGACCCGCTGTCCTCTCCTTCGGCCTCGTCGCCCGCATCCTCGGGCCTGTCGTCTGCCAGGTCTTCGGCCGAGGCGAGGTCGAGGTCTTCGAGCAGGCGCCGCGAAAGCCGTGCGAAGGCGGCCTGATCATCGAGCGTCAGCGCAAGCGCGTCGAGTTCGGCAGCGGCCTTTTCCTCGATCCACGAAGCGACAAGCTTGAGCCCCGCCGCAGCCGCAGCCGGGGCCGGCTCGCCGGTCAGTCGCTCACGCGCAAGCAGCCCGACCGCGGTCGACAGCGGCACTTCGTCGGCGCTTCGGGCGCGGACGATCGCGTCGCCGCGCACTCTCGCTTCGGCCAGCGTCGAAAGGTTGGCGCGAATGCCTGCCATGCCCCGCGAGCCGAGCGCTTCGACACGCACGGTTTCGAGCGCGTCGAATACTGCACGTGCGTCGGCGTCGGCCGGACCCAGCCGCGCGTGGAGCAACGCGTCGTGGTGTCGAAGTTTCAGCGCCGCCGCGTCGGCTGCACCACGCGCTTCAGCCACCAGCCTGGGTTCGAGCCCGGCGCCGGGCGACGGGACTTTCGCGGTCTTTCCCGGGCCGGGCGTCGAATCGTTGGCAAATACGACATCGACATCGGGATCCCTGGCGATCGCTCGCGCGGCGCCGCCAAGCACCCGGCGAAACAGGTCGGCGCGCTCAATCACCAGGCAGGCAGTGCATCACGCCTTGCCGACGACGCTTTCGGGCAGGTCCTGGCCGAACACGCGCTGATAATATTCGGCGATCAGCGAGCGCTCCGATTCGTCGCACTTGTTGAGGAACGACACCCGGAATGCGTAGCCTACATCACCGAAGATGAGGGCATTCTGTGCCCAGCTGATCACGGTGCGCGGGCTCATTACGGTCGAAATGTCGCCGTTCATGAAGCCCTGGCGTGAAAGTTCGGCGACCTTGATCATCTTGTCGACCGTTTCCTTGCCGCCCGGATCGTCATACTCGCCCGATTTGGCGAGCACGATCTGCGCTTCGACCGCGGCGGGTAGATAATTGAGCGTCGTGACGATATTCCAGCGGTCCATCTGGCCCTGATTGATCGCCTGGGTGCCGTGGTAGAGCCCGGTTGTGTCGCCAAGCCCGACGGTGTTGGTCGTCGCAAACAGGCGGAACCAGGGATTGGGCCGAATCACCCGGTTCTGGTCGAGCAGAGTGAGCTTGCCCTCCGCCTCGAGCACGCGCTGGATGACGAACATCACGTCCGGGCGGCCGGCGTCATATTCGTCAAAAACCAAAGCGACCGGATGCTGCAGCGCCCACGGCAGCAGGCCTTCACGAAACTCGGTGACCTGCTGGCCTTCGCGAAGGACGATCGCGTCGCGGCCGACAAGATCGATGCGGCTGATATGAGCGTCGAGGTTGATCCGGATCAGGGGCCAGTTAAGCCGGGCCGCGACCTGCTCGATGTGGGTCGACTTGCCGGTGCCGTGATAGCCCTGAATCATCACCCGGCGATTTTTCGAAAAGCCCGCGCAAATCGCAAGCGTAGTGGTCGGATCGAAGACGTAGGTCGGGTCAAGATCGGGCACCCGTTCGTCGGCTTCGCTGAACGCCGGGACCTCCATGTCCGAATCGACTCCGAACAGGTCGCGGACTGTCGCCATCCTGTCGGGGACGGCAAGCAGCGTGTCGGAACGGCTTTCGGGCTGGACATTGGGAAGTTCGGTCATGGGACCCGCCTTAGGCGATGGACGCAGCCGCCTCAACTTTGGAAGGAAGCGGAAACAGCGTGATGAAACGCTTTGCGAGCTCGGCGTCTCCGGCGACTTCGACGCCGACCGCTTCGAATAGAACACCGCCGTGGATGGCGGCGACGATGCCCTCGGGCGAGCCGCTGAACGTGACGTCGCAATCAATGGGTTCGCCGCGCTCGACCGCGATCCGCCCATTGGCGAGAACCGCGACATAGCTGACGTCGCCAAGGCGAAAGCCGATTCGCGCATCGAGGCCCTGGGCTCGCTCGCCCGACAGCAGCGTCTGGAGCGACATCATCAGCGATACGTGGCTCATCGGCAGGGTAGGATCGTGAAGCGGGCTTCGCGCCGCCCATTTGCCCAGAGCCCCAATGAGCGGGGTCGCCTCCAGCCCCCATTGCGTCGCTTCATAGACCTGGACCGACAACGGCGGCGCAAGCCTGACCTTGCGCACCAGCCCGCGCTGCTCGAGCCCGGACAGCCGCTGGGCGAGGACATTGGCGCTGATTCCGGGCAAGTCGGCCTTGAGCTCGGAGAATCGCCGGCCGCCATAAGCCAGCTCGCGAAGGACCAGCATGCCCCAACGCTCGCCAAGCAGGTCAAGCGCGTGGGCAAGCCCGCAGGCATCCTCATACCGCCGCCTGGCCCCGGCCTGCCTCATATTGGTTAGTTTTTCTAACTCCACAGTTGTTATTTAGGACCGGGTCGTTCAGAAGACAAGCGAATCGACCAGCACAACAGGGAGAATTTTCGATGCCCGCGCCAAAGATGATTTTCGTTAACCTGCCGGTGACCGACCTCGATCGCTCGGTCCGCTTCTATGAGGCGATCGGCGGTCGCAAGGAGGCGAAGTTCAGCAACGAAGCGGCGGCGATGATGGTGTTGTCGGACGTCATCCACGTCATGCTTCTGACGCATCCCTTCTATACCACCTTCACAAGCAAGCCGATTGCCGACGCGCATTCGACCAGTCAGGTCCTCATCGCGATCTCCGCCGACAGCCCGACCGAGGTCGATCGCCAGATTGAAGCGGCCGCATCGGGCGGCGGAAAGGCCGATCCCGGCCCGAAGCAGGAGATGGCGGGAACGATGTACGGTCGCAGTTTCGAGGACCCGGACGGGCATCATTGGGAAGTGATGTGGATGGATGCCAGCTTCGCCGAGCAGGGCGCTCACCCGCCCGAAACCGCCGATGCGAATTGAGGGGAAGAGAACGATGCCACTGAACGACGACGCCGAGATCGAGATCAGCGCGCTTCGCTGGGTTCCGCCGCCCGCGCAGGGGATGGTCAAAGACCTGCGCGTTCGCTGGGCGCTCGAAGAAGCCGGCCTCGACTATCGCGTGCGCCTTCTCGATTTCGAACGGCCGCCAGAATATGCGCAGGAACAGGCGTTCAACCAGGTGCCGTGCTTTGCCGATGGCAAGGTGCAGATCTTCGAAAGCGGCGCCATCCTCCAATATATCGGTGAAGGATGCGAAGCGCTTCTGCCCAGTGATCCAATGGGGAAATATCGCGCCATCCAGTGGGCCTATGCGGCGGTGAGCAGCGTCGAGCCGTTCGTCCAGTTCCGGGCGTTACTCAATGGCCCGTTTGCGAACCAGGAATGGGCCGCGCCGGCCACTCCGACATTCGACCACTATGCGCAAATGCGGCTCAAGCAGCTGTCCGATAGCCTGGCCGACAAGCCTTGGCTGGAAGGTGATCGCTTCACCATCGGGGACCTGATGATGGTCATGGTCCTGCGGATCGCGGGTCGGAGCGGCCAGCTTGCCAATTTTGCAAACCTCCAGGCGCTGGTGGCGCGGGGCGAAGCCCGGCCGGCGTTCCAGCAGGCCCTGTCCGACCAGCTCGCGGCGTTTCGCGACAATCAACCCGAAGGAATGGCAGCATGACCTATTTCGAAGGATTTATCGTTCCCGTACCCGACGCCAAGAAGGCGGAGTACCAAAAGCATGCGGACGATTTCGCGCCACTCCTGCGCGACGTGGGCGTTCATCGGATGGTCGAAAATTGGGATAGCGACATTCCCGAGGGCAAGCTTACCGACTTCCGCAAGGCGGTGGACGCCAAGCCTGAGGAGAAAGTGGTCTTTTCCTGGTTCGAATATCCCTCGAAGGCCGAGCGCGACGACGCCAACGCGAAAATGATGAGCGACCCGCGAATGATGGAGATGGGCGCCAACATGCCTTTCGACGGCAAGCGGTTGGTGATGGGCGGATTTGAATCGATCGTCGACGAAGGCAGCCCGGGCGGCAATTATACCGACGGAGTGATCGTCCCGGTTACCGCCGAGAGGCGCGAGGACTACCGTGTAATGGCCTCCAAAATGGCGAAGACCTTCCTCCAACATGGAGCGACCCGAGTAGTCGAATCGCTCGCCGACGACGTCGACCATGGCGAAGTCACCGATTTCTATCGCGCCGTGAAAGCCGAGGATGGCGAGACCATCGCTTTCTCCTTCGTCGAATGGCCCGACAAGGCGACCCGCGACGCAGCCTGGGGGAAAATCATGGAGGATGAGAGCCACAGGCCGCAGGGCGACCTGCCGTTTGCTGGACAGCGAATGTTCTGGGGCGGCTTCGACAAGATTCTCGACACCGCGAAATAACGTTGCTCCCCCACCTTCCCTCGAAAGGACGTTTTTCCAATGACTGACACTCGCACCGATCCCGCGCCGCAGACCGCCGCCAAATCACGCTTCGGCAACTTCATCTGGTACGAGCTGATCACTCCGGACCCGACCGCCGCAAAGGCGTTTTACGACGCCGTCGTCGGCTGGAATATCGAACCCGAGCCAGCCGGTGAGATGGATTATCGAATGATCACGCGGTCCGACGGCGGCAATTCCGGCGGTGTTCTTCGACTGACTGACGATATGGCGTCCAACGGCGGAAGGCCTGTATGGCTCGGCTATCTCAATGTCGCCGATGTCGATGCTTCCATCGCCGCGATCGAGGCTGATAGCGGCTCCACGATCATGCCTGCCACCGACATGGCAGGCGTCGGGCGAATTGCCATGATTGCCGATCCGCAGGGCGCCCCGATCTACATCATGACGCCGGCTTCCCGGGCCGATGATAATGCGACGAGCGACGTTTTTTCGGTCGATCAGCCGCAGCACGTTCGCTGGAACGAGCTTGCGACGAGCGACCAGGACTCGGCCATCGCCTTTTACGACCGGCATTTCGGGCTTCGCCAGGACGGCGCGATGGATATGGGCGAGATGGGCGATTACCGCTTCCTGTTCAAAGATTCGGTGCGCATCGGCGCGGTGATGCGAAAGCCGCCCCAGCTGCCAGTATCGCTGTGGTCCTACTACATCGGCGTCGATGACATTGACCGCGCCGCTACGGCGGTCAGCGAAGGCGGCGGCGCCATCATGTTCGGCCCAATGGAGATTCCCGGGGGCGAATATACGATTGTCGCGACGGACCCTCAGGGCGCCGCGTTCGGGATCGTCGGCCCGCGCCGCAGTTAAGGAGATCAGTCATGAGCAATGCACTGACCAATTGCCTGTGGTTCGACAAGGGCGAGGCGCGCAAGGCAGCCGAATTCTACGCCTCCGTGTTTCCCGACAGCCATGTCGGACCGGCGATGCACGCACCGGGGGATTATCCCGGCGGCCAGCACGGCAACGAATTGACGGTCGAGTTCACTGTTCTCAACTGCGCCTTCGTCGGCCTGAACGGCGGTCCCAACTTCAAGCCCAATGAAGCGGTCAGCTTCAT
>JBDSSR010000251.1:0-11107 GCA_039928675.1 Sphingomicrobium sp.
GCTTCGGGTGAGCACCCCGAATGGGCAAATCTCGACCGCTATCCGTACGTCAACACGGTGTTCGGAGATGCCCGCTACACGCTCCATTTGCTGAGCGCCAACGCCGGCTATCAGCTTGCCGGCGGAACCGAGCTTTACGGCTTTGGCACCTACGGCCGAAAGGAGGCGGCGGGCTGGGCCAACTTCCGCCTGCCGACCAAGCTGCCCGAGCTCTATCCCAACGGGTTCAACCCGATTGACCGGCTGAAAAGCGATGATGTCTCCGCGACTGCCGGAGCGCGCGGCCTGGTCGGAGGATGGAACTGGGACCTCAGCACCACCTACGGCTCCAACGCCAACCGGGTCGAAGTCACCCAGTCGGCCAATGTCGACCTCTATTATGACAGCGGATCGACCCCCGCTGACTTCTACAACGGCAGCTTCAGGGCGACCGAGTGGACCAGCAATCTCGACTTCAGCAAGTCGCTCGGCCCGGTTGCCGCACTGGCCCTGGGCGCCGAATTCCGGCGCGATACCTATGCCCTCACCGCCGGCGACGAGGCTTCGCGCTACAAGGCGGGTTCGCAGTCCTTTCCGGGCTTTTCGCTGACCGACGCTGGTAGCCACAGCCGCCAAAATCTGGCCGGTTACGCCGATCTCAACCTCACTCCGGCAAACGGCCTGTCGGTCGATGTTGCGGGCCGGTTCGAACATTATTCGGACTTCGGCGATACTGTAGTGGGCAAGTTGAGCGCGCGCCAGCAACTCAGCCCGACGATCGCGCTTCGTGGCACCGCAAGCAGCGGGTTTCGCGCGCCGACGCTTGCCGAATCCTATTATTCGGCAACCAACGTTCAGCCCAATTCGGCGTACGTCCAGCTGCCTCCAAACGCCGCCGCGGCGCGGATCATCGGGATCGATCCGTTAAAGCCCGAGCATTCGCGCAACTTCAGCGCCGGGCTGGTTTTCAAGCCCGCTCCGGACATCTCGCTGACCCTCGACGCCTATCAGATTACGGTCCGGGATCGGGTGGTTGGAAGCGGAACGCTGTACGGGACCTATGCCGGCGTGGTTCGCTCCGACGCGGTTAACCAGGCGATTGTCGCCAACGGCAACGTCCTTGAAAACGTGCCATTTTCCGGCATCAACGTCTTCACCAACGGGCTGGACACGCGAACCCGGGGGATCGACGCGGCGCTCAATTTCTCGACTTCGGTCGGGACTGGGAAAATTGAGTGGTCGCTGCTTGCCAATTATTCCGAGACGAAGGTCACGCACATTCGCGCGACCCCGGCCCAGATCGCCGCCTCGGGGCAGGGCCTGTTCGACGCGGTGGCGATTTCCACGCTCGAAACGGCATCGCCGAGGTTCAAGGCGATCCTGTCCGGCCTCTATCGCCAGGGCCGCTGGACGATTGGCGCCAAGGAACGCTTCTACGGCAACGCCTGGAACTATCAGGACCCGGGCGATGGCACCTTCTACGTCGACGAAACCGGCTCAGCGTTCATCACCGACCTCGACGTCGCCTATCGTTTGACGGGCGGCATCTCGCTTGCGCTCGGAGCCAATAATCTGTTCGACAAGCGGCCCAACATGGTCAGCGCTCAAGGTCTTGCGGTCCAGGGCGCAGCCGGAAGCCCGGCGGTCGAAATCTATCCCAAGTTCACCGCCTGGGGGATCAACGGCGGCTATTATTACGCGCAGCTTCGACTGAACTTCCGCTAGGGCGTCAGCCGCTCCCCTTGGACACGCCGACCATCGCCGGGCGGAGCAACCGGTCCCTCAGCATATAGCCGGGCTGCATCTCCTCGATCACTGTTCCGGGCACTGTATCACTCGGCAGTTCGACCATCGCCTGGTGGCGGTGCGGATCGAGCTTCTCGCCAATCGCATTGATCCGGCTGACCCCGTGACGAGCGAACACCGACTCGACTTCGCGTAGGGTCGATTCGATCCCGGCCAGGAACTGGCTTGCAATCTTGTCGTCGCGAAGTTCATCCGACACTGCGGCCAGCGCGCGTTCGAGGTGATCCTTGATCGCAAGCATGTCGCGGGCAAAGCCGGTCGAGGCGTAATTGGTTGCCTGCTGGATTTCGCCCTCCAGCCGCCGCCGCACATTCTGCGTTTCCGCAGCAGCGTAAAGTGCCTTGTTGTTCGCCTCCTCGAGCTGTTTCTCGAGCTCAGCGACGCGGTCGTGTTCGGCAAGCTCGGGCGATTCGTTCGCGGTTTCGCGGCGGATGCCCTCGACTTCTTCGTGCAGGTCGTCGTCGTCGTGCTGGTTCATGCCATCAATCTCGTCAGTGCTTTTGCGGTGAATTCAACCATGGGCACCACGCGGGCATAGTTCAACCGCGTCGGCCCAATGACCCCGACAACGCCGACCACCTCGCCATTGCTCCCGCGATAGGGGGCGGCGATCACCGACGAGCCCGACAAGGAGAACATCCGGTTCTCGGCACCGATGAAGATCCGGCATCCGGGCGCATCGCGGGCGCTTTCCAGAAGCCGGGCGATCTCCTGCGCTTCCTCAAGCTCGTCGAGCAGTTGACGAACCCGATCAAGGTCCGCGGCCGAGCCCTCGTCGATCAAATTGGCCTGACCGCGGACGATCAGCACCGGACGGTGGGCGTGGTCCTGGCTCCATGCCGCAAGGCCCGAGGCGACAAGCGCCGCTGCAACTCCGTCGATCATCTCCTTGCGGTCGAGGATTTCGGCGCGCAGCCGAGCCTCGGCCTGGCCGAGCGTCAGCCCGGACAGGCGCGCGTTGATGAAATTGCTGACTTCGCCGAGCGCTGCGGTGGTGATCGTCGAATCGAGCGCCATGATACGGTTTTCAACGCTTCCGTCGGCGCCGACCAGGATCGCCAGAGCGCGCGTGTCGCTCAGTGGCACGAAGTTCAATTGCTTGACCGTCAGCTCGCGTTTTGGCGACAGTACAACGCCAGCGGCCCGCGACAGGCCCGAAAGCGCGGTCGAGGCCGCCGCAAGCGCGTCCTCGATCGGCTGGTCACGAACGATCTGCCGTTCGATTTCGCGCCGTTCGCGAAGGTCCGGAGCAGCGGTCTGCATGATCCCGTCAACGAACAAGCGAAGCCCGCCGTCGGTCGGAATCCGGCCGGCCGAAGTGTGCGGGTGCGTGAGCAGGCCGCGCTCTTCCAGTTCCTGCATCACGCCGCGGATCGACGCTGGCGACAGGCTGATTGTTTCGGACAGCGCTCGCGAACCGATCGGAAGCCCGCGCTCAAGATAGGTTTCCACGACCAGAGCGAAAACTTCGCGCATGCGGTCGGTCAGCTCTCCAATGGGATGAGTCATCCAATCCAATCTAGGATTGGCTGCCACTCGGGTCTAGGGACGCCGTCACACCAGTATCAGGAGAATAGTCCAATGCGCCCATCGGGACGCGCCCCAGATCAGATGCGAGCACTGACCATCGAGCCAGGTTTCACCCGCCACGCCGAAGGTTCGTGCCTGATCAGCTTTGGCGACACGCGAGTACTGTGCACCGCAAGCGTCGAGGAGCGCGTTCCGCCGTTCCTTCGCGGCAAGGGCCAGGGCTGGGTGACGGCTGAATATGGGATGCTCCCGCGAGCAACGCACACCCGCGGTAACCGCGAGGCGGCCAAGGGCAAGCAGTCGGGCCGAACCCAGGAAATCCAGCGACTGATCGGACGATCGCTCCGCGCCGTGGTCGATCTCGCAGCGCTTGGCGAGCGCCAGATCCTGATCGACTGCGACGTCATCCAGGCCGACGGCGGAACACGCACCGCCTCGATTTCCGGGGCCTGGGTCGCGCTCCGGATCGCCGTCGACAAACTGATCGCAAGCGGCAAGCTTGCGGCCGATCCGATCCGCACCCAGGTGGCGGCGGTGAGTTGCGGAATTTACCAGGGTAACGCCGTTCTAGACCTCGACTATGCCGAGGATTCGACCGCCGGAAGCGACGGCAACTTCGTCCTCACCGCCGATGGCGCGATCGTCGAAGCGCAGCTGACCGCCGAAGGCGAGACCTTCGACGAAGAGGGCCTGCTTCGGCTCCTGCGTCTGGCCCGCATCGGCTGCACAGAAATTTTTGCCGAGCAGCTGAAAGCCGCCAAACGATGAGGCCCATTGGCGAAAAGCTACTGATCGCGACCCACAATCCGGGCAAGCTGCGTGAGATTGCGGCGCTGATCGAGCCGCTTGGCATCACTTGTGTCGGAGCCGAGGAATTCGGACTTCCCGAGCCCGAGGAAATCGGCGTGACCTTCGCCGACAATGCCGATCTGAAGGCCCGGCAGGCAGCCGACCTCAGCGGACTCCCAGCCCTCGCCGACGACAGCGGGCTGTGCGTCGATGCCTTGCACGGCCGGCCGGGTATCTTCTCCGCGCGCTGGGCCGAAGACGAGCACGGCAATCGGGATTGGCACCGGGCGATGGAGAAGCTGTGGCGCGAAGCCCAGGCGACCGAGCCCGATGCCCCTCCCGCGGCGCATTTCGCCTGCGCGCTGGCAATTTCCTGGCCGAACGACGGCCAGGCCGAGACGTTCGACGGCCGGGTTGACGGAATCCTTGCCTGGCCGCCGCGCGGAGACCGTGGCTTCGGCTATGACCCGATGTTCGTTCCGGTCGGCTACGAGCAGACCTTTGGCGAGCTCGACCCCGAGCTCAAGCATCGCATCAGCCACCGCGCCGACGCCTTCCGCAAACTGGTTGCGGCGCTCGACGAATGACCCCCGGCCCGCTCGCGCTTTACGTTCATTGGCCGTTTTGCGTGAGCAAATGCCCCTATTGCGATTTCAACAGCCACGTTCGGGCCGGGATCGACCAGATTGCCTGGCGCGATGCGCTCCTCGCTGACCTCGCTCATGAAGCGCGGCAACTTCCGGGGCGGCGATTGACGTCGATCTTCTTCGGCGGCGGAACGCCCTCGCTGATGGACCCGACAATCGTCGAAGAATTGATCGATGCCGCGACCGGGCACTGGGCGCCAGGCGACGACATCGAAATCACTCTGGAGGCCAATCCCAATTCGGTCGAGGCGACGCGCTTCGCCGATCTTGCCTCGGCCGGCGTCAACCGCCTGTCGCTCGGCCTGCAGAGTTTCGACGATCGATCGCTGCGTTTCCTTGGCCGCGCGCACAGCGCCGCCGAGGGCATGGCAGCGCTGGATACCGCGCAAGCCCAATTCAACCGCGTCAGCTTTGATTTAATCTACGCCCTTCCCGGCGACAGTGAGCAACGCTGGGCCTCAGCTCTGGCGCGAGCGCTGGCGCTCGGCACCACCCATCTGTCGCTCTACCAGCTGACGATCGAACCCGGAACGCGCTTCGCGACCATGGCCGCGCGTGGCGAGTTGGCACCGCTCGACCCCGACCGTTCGGCCGCGCTGTTCGAAATCACAGCCGACATGACGACCGCGGCCGGACTGCCGGCGTACGAAATCAGCAATCATGCCGCTTGTGGCCACGAAAGTCGGCATAACCTTGGCTATTGGCGCTATGGCGATTATGCGGGGGTCGGACCCGGCGCCCATGGCCGCCGGAACGGAGCGCGCACCGTCCGTCACCGCAAGCCCGAAAACTTCCTTTCGGCGGTTTCTCGCAACGGCCACGCGATCGCCGAGGAGGTCGCCTTGACGGCGGTCGAGTCAGGCGACGAAGCGCTGGTCATGGGCCTTCGCCTCGCCGAGGGAATCGATGCGCAGGCGATCGCCGAGCGCTTCGGTCTGGGATCCATCGTCGACTGGCGCCGGGTCGATCGGCTGGTCGGTTCGGGCCATTTGCAGCGCGACGGCACGCGTATTGCGCTGACGCCGAGGGGGCGACTGCTGCTCGATCATATCCTCGGCGAGATTGCCGCCGTGGACTCCTCGCCTAGGGTTTGGCCGCTTGCGAGCTAGCCCCAGCCGCGGCGGTTGCCTCCGACGCGCCGGGCTTGGCCGCCGGAGCCGCTTCCGCTCCGCTGTTCTTGGCGTCGAGATCGGCCATGAACTTGTAATTTTCCGCCGGGGTCGAGACATAGTCGTCGACCGTCATGTTGGCGTCGCTTGCGGCCGCCCTGGAGCTCATCCCGTTTTTCATCCGGAATGCGACCAGGGCGCCTCTGAGCGTGCCCATCTGGACGGTACAGGCAGAGCGCAGATAAGGCTCGATCGCTGCGCTGCTAACTTTGTCGGTTTCCGCCTTCGCAACGGCTTGCCGCAAGCAGGTGCGGAAGGCTCCCGTCGGCGCGGTGATCGTCGCCTGGAGCCCAGCCAGGTTAATTGCGGAGGCCATCAGTAATGCAATCATCGTCCTCTCTCCAGACTTCGATGAACCAGGCGCAAGATGACTCTTTTTCGATTGAATTGGAAGAGGTTAATCCAGTGGCCGAAATTCGCCCGCTGGCCCCCGGGCTGCATGTCGTCGCGAGCCCGATCGGCAACCTCGGCGACCTTGGCACGCGCGCCGCGGAAACATTGCGCCGAGCTGACCGGATTCTCGCCGAAGACACGCGGGTGACCGGCAAGCTGCTCAAGCATGTCGGCTCGAAGGTGCCGATGCATCGCTATGACGACCATTCGGGCGACGCCGAACGGGAGCGGATCGTCGACCGGCTTGGCGATCAGGCCGTCGCGCTCGTCTGCGACGCTGGGACGCCGATGATTTCCGACCCCGGCTACAAACTTGTCCGCGCCGCCCGGGCGGCCGGTCATGACATCTATACGGTGCCCGGGCCGTGCGCCGCGATTGCCGCTCTGACTCTCGCCGGACTGCCGAGCGACAGATTTCTGTTCGTCGGGTTTCTGCCCGCCAAGGCCAATGCGCGAAGCGAAGCGATCGGCGAGTTTGCAGCCATTCGCGCAACGCTCATTCTCTATGAAAGCGGCCCGCGGCTTGGCGGCACACTGGGTGCTCTAGCTGCGGCGCTTGGCCCGCGCGAAGCCGCGGTCGCCCGCGAAATCACGAAACTTCATGAAGAGTGCGTGACCGGGTCCCTGTCCGAGCTGGCCGAGCGCTATGCGGGCCTTTCACCCAAGGGCGAGCTGGTGATCGTGGTCGGACCACCCGGCGACGCCGCCGAGGCCAGCAACGCCGAACTCGATGCGGCGCTCGACGAAGCGCTGGAGCGATTGTCGCCATCGCGGGCGGCGGCGCAAGTCGCCGAACGGCTCGGGGTTCCACGCAAGCGCGCGTATGCCCGAGCGCTCGAACGGGTACGGTGAACCGGCACGAAGCCGAACGGCGGGGCCGTCGCGCCGAGCGCATCGCGGCCTGGTATCTTCGCCTTTACGGCTGGCGCATTCTCGCTCGCCGAGCGCGCGTGGCCGGCGGCGAAGTCGATCTCGTCGCCCGTCGCGGGCGCACCCTCGCGTTCGTCGAGGTCAAGGCGCGCGCAAGCTCCGAGGCGGCCGGGTTCGCGCTCGACCAGTGGCGCCTGCGCCGGGTCGCCGCCGCCGCTGAGCTGCTTGCTCCGCGCTATCTTCGCGAAGGCGACAGCATTCGCATCGACGCGTTGTTCATCGTCCCCGGGCGCTGGCCGAAACATGTCGCGAATGTCTGGCAAGGGTGACAAAGCCACGCCGACTGCCTAGGCGGCGGATCATGCCGCTTCGTGTCGCAGTGCAGATGGATCCGCTGGATAGGATCAATGTCGCAGGCGATTCGACATTTGCGCTGATGCTTTCCGCCCAGGCCCGCGGGCACGCGCTGTTCCATTACCTCGCCGACGCTTTGACTTACGAAGATGGCCGCCTCTACGCCGGAGCGCACGCAGTCACCGTCCGGGCCGCCGGACCCGATCATTTCACGCTTGGCGAATTAATTGTTCTCGACCTTGGCAGCGCGGTCGATGTCGTCCTTATGCGCCAGGATCCCCCTTTCGACCTCGGCTATATCACCGCCGCCCATTTGCTGGAGCGGATTACGGGAGAGACGCTGGTCGTCAACGACCCCGCGGCAGTCCGCGATGCGCCCGAAAAACTGTGGGTGCTGGATTTCGCGCGCTTCATGCCGCCGACCATGATCACGCGATCGCTTGGCGCGGCGCGCGAGTTCCTCGCGAAACATGGCGAGATCGTCATCAAGCCACTCCACGGCAACGCCGGAAAAGCGGTGTTCAAGATCGGCCGCGACGGCGCCAATTTGCCCGCTCTGATCGAACTGTTCAACGCGACCTATCGCGAGCCGCACATGCTCCAGGCCTTTGTCCCCGAAGTGGCGGCGGGCGATAAGCGTATCGTCCTCGTCGACGGCGAAGTAGCGGGCGCAATTAACCGTCTGCCCGGAAGCGGCGAGATCCGATCCAATCTCGCTGCCGGGGGCACTGCGGAAGCCGCCGGGCTCACTCCTGCCGAAGAGGAAATCTGCGCCGCCCTCGCTCCCGAGCTCAAGCGCCGCGGATTGCTGTTCGTCGGAATCGACGTCATCGGCGGACGCTGGCTCACCGAAATCAATGTCACTTCCCCCACCGGGATCGTTGCAATCGACAAATTCAACGGGACCGACACGCCGGGGCTGATCTGGGAGGCGATCGAGCGCAAGGTCGAAAAGCGCCAAATCGTTTAATCCGTTTCGGTTGATCGGATCGCGGTTTCCAGCGGTTCTTCAGAACCAACCCATTGAGCCGGAACGGGTATTTAGCATTGCGTTTACGCCATCGATTTAGCGATCCGGATGTCGCGGTTCGCTGGCTTCCCCACTAGTCAGCGGCCGCGACGACACACGAATTTTCACGCGTCAGGGCTTTCAGTTTTCAGGCGCGCGGGTGGGCATGGCGATAGACGTCGAGCAACCGCGCCGCGTCCACCGCAGTGTATATCTGTGTCGACGACAAGCTGGCGTGGCCAAGCAACTCCTGAAGCGCTCGAAGGTCTGCTCCGCGTGCCAACAGGTGCGTCGCAAAGCTGTGGCGAAGCGCATGCGGGGTCAGCGTGTCGGGAAGCCCAAGCCGCTTGCGCGCGGCGGCGACCGAACGCCGCACCAGATCAGGGTTTAGCGGACCACCTCGCGCGCCGAGGAACAGGGGCTGATCACCGGCAACCGGATAGGGACATTGCCGCAAATAGTCCTCGATCGCTTCGCGGACCGCCGGAACGATCGGCACCACCCGGGTTTTCGATCGCTTGCCAGTGACCCGGATCGTCGACCCGACCGGAAGCGCGCCCGCGGTCAGCGACAGCGCTTCGGCGACCCGCAATCCGGCGCCGTAGAGAAGCAGCAGGATGGCCAGGTCGCGCGCTCCGATCCACGGCGCACTGGCGCTTGTCGCGGCGTTGTCCGCAAGCTCCATGACTTCGTCGGGCGAGGCCGGTCGAGGCAGGGTTCGGGGCCGCTTGGGAGCGCGGGTGCGGGGCAGTTGCGCGTGGCTTCCCTGCTGCTCCGCGGAATAGGTCAGGAACGCCCGAGCCCCCGACAATTCGCGCGCTGCCGACGACGCGCCAAGACCCTCGGCCCGGCGCCGGGCGAGAAAGGCGCGAAGGTCGGTCGCGGCGATGTCCAGCAATGCCGGCTCGTCGATCGCCTGCCCGCGATAGTCGCCGAGGAACGCGATCAACCGATGCGCAGTAGCGACATAGGCGCGCACGGTATGCGCCGAACGGCGGCGATCGTGCAGCAGAAAGCTGGCCCATCGCGCTGCAAGCGCCCGGGCCGGGTGATCAGCTAAAGTGGTGGATGAGTGAGCCACTTGGCCATGATAGCGGCAAGACTTCGGCCAAGGAACATCAGCAATTCCGAGCCGTGGCGGGCATCGAGGCTGAGCGCTGCGCGCTGGCCGAGCGCCAGAAGTCCGCACGGCAGCGGCGGCTCGCAATCGATACGGACCAGCGCTTCGGCCCGGATCAGGTCGCAGGCCGGGCCGAACAAGGGATGACCGCGCTCGACCGTCCGCATGTCAACTCCGTCAACCAGCGTGATTGCGCGGCGAAGGATTGCAGGCTCGATCTGCTGGACTCCACCGCCGTCCGCTCGAAATCCCTGGTCGCCAACGATCAGCGACAAGGCGACCGCGTCGATGCG
This sequence comes from Sphingomicrobium sp., assembly GCA_039928675.1. GTDB lineage: Bacteria > Pseudomonadota > Alphaproteobacteria > Sphingomonadales > Sphingomonadaceae > Sphingomicrobium. Next base: position 9,960 of record JBDSSR010000251.1, read on the forward strand.
CAGGATCAGCGGCCATTCCTGAGTGACGACATGAAGCAGCATTTCGATGCTGTCGGCCTCGATCGCGGCAAGGACTGCGCCATGGATCGACGACACCGCGCCCGAATGGCCGCGAGCAAAGGCGATCAGGTCCTGATTGGCCTCCTCGACCGCGCCAAGGCGCTGGCGGAGCTGCGCAACCGCGCGCTCTTCGAAGGGAATGACGCTCGCCATAGCGGAGGAGGGTAGGCCCGGTTCGGTTAATTTCCTACATCGGCGAGGTGCGCGCTCGACAAGGGATTGAGTCGCTGCAACAAAGTCCAATGTTTTGGCTTGCCTTCGCGACTGCATCCCCTCCGGCGCAGCACCCCAGCCCTTATCGAGCAGCGCAAGCCCGGGGACTGCAAGGTCTATTTCAGGCCAATGATTATCCCGCCGAAGCCGTTAGGAACAACCAACAGGGATCCGTCATTGCGCGCCTCGTTATCAATCCAGCCGGTGGGGTCGAAAGCTGCTCTGTGATTTACTCGAGCAAATCTGAGGCGCTGGACCGCGCGACCTGCCATATTCTTCAGGCTCGCACCCGCTTATCACCAGCTCGAGACGAGCGGGATTCGCCGATCTATACCGTTGTCATTACCCCGCCCATCACTTGGCTGCTGATGAACGGCCCCGGGGTCAATGTTCGCTACGGAATTGTCCCCAAACCGGACGTAGAATTGCAGATCAGCCAGGCGCCGTCAGGCATCTCTCTGCCAACCGAGTTCTCGGTGGACTATGAGGTCAAATCGGACGGCAAAATCGGTTGGTGTCGTTCATCAGCGGATTCGAAGGTGCCGACCGTACTCGTTGAAGTGGCCTGCAATCAAACCAACATGCCGGCATTCCAAGCACTGCAAAACCGCGCGGGGCGGCCCGTCGACGCGGTTTACAGCGCGAAATACCGCTTCGTCTTCGGCAAGCCGTAAAGCGGCATCGCGGCCCCACTTCGTTCTTGGCAAGCACTGAAATAGAAGCGGCGGCGCCCTTCGACGCGCCACGCACAAAAGCGGCGGCGCCTTTCGACGCCGCCGCTCGAACGCTGATACGCGAATTCGCTTAGTTGAGCGAGTTCGAAACGTTGTTGAACGTCGTGTTCAGCTTGGTGCCGATGCCCTGCATCGCGCCAA
>JBDSSR010000252.1:0-2436 GCA_039928675.1 Sphingomicrobium sp.
CCAGCGTCTCCAGCGCTTCAACCGGCTTGCCTTGGCTTTGGGCGACGTGGCGCAAGACCATGTCGGCGCCGTTGCCGACCTCCATGCCGTTCGCCTTGCCGGAGTCGATCGCCAGCCTTGTCGTCGCCAGGAACGATGCCGACGGAGCAACCGCGACGACGTTCACTGGTCCGCCAAGCGGCGGCGATGGAAGTGGACCTTCGGGGACGAGGGTTTCAAGCACCAGCTCGCCGGATCTTTCGAAGGCACCGCGAACCCGGTCGTCGAACCACGCCGCCTTTCCGTCGAGCGCGTGGAAGGTGCCGAACAGATAGATTGTCGTATCCTCGTCGCGCACTACGAACATTGCCGGGCCGGGACCGGCCACAGCAGTCACAGCCGCAGGCGCGGTCGCCGGGGTCGCAAGCGCAATCGCCGCGGCAATCAGTGAATGGACCATCCGTCAGCCTCCATCAGCGGCGCGGACTGGTTGGTTGTGCATCCGGCGAGCTGGCGATGTGCAACTGGCGGAAACCTCCGCGCTCTCCCGTGCACCAGACCCCCCAGCCCGGATACCCGAGGGATTATCGTCACTTGCGGGTTAACAAATGTCCAGCGCAATCCACCGATGGTGAGGATTTGGCGGCGGACGGAGGCGTTGTGCCGGTTACTGGACCCGTCGCACGTCATATCCGCCCTTGCGCAGCATCGCGATCACCGAATCACTGCCGGCAAGATGACCCGCGCCCACCGCAAGCATGACCGTTCCAGGCTTGCTCATGCGCTGTTCGATCCACCGGCTCCAATTGGCGTTGCGCTGCTTCATCAGCGACTGCTTGAGCTCGGGCGAGGATTCCAGGTCCTTGTCGAAACTGCGCGCAATTGCTTCGACGTCACCGCGCGACCAGGCGGCGAGCATTCCGCTGAACTGCTTGCTGGTCGCCGGCGTTTCCATGAGCGCGCCTTCGAGGAATGATCGCTGCGCGCGTTCGGGCAGCTGGTCGAAATAGCCAAGCTGCTCAAGGTTGGTTTCAAGCTCGCCGATCGGCTTGCCCTGGCCAAGGAAATTACCGCGCAGCACTGTCTCGACGCCTTTGCCGGCCTCGAGCTTCATTGCCTTGAACTGATTGCCAAGCAGCAGGAACGCCGCGGCCCAGGTTTCCATCCGGTTGAACGCTACCGGCGGCACGCCGCTCTTGGCGATGGCCGCTGCAAGCGCCCGGCGCTTCGAGGGCGGAACGCGCTCGGCCAGCGGCGGAAGGCCCGGCGAAAAGGCGAGTTTCTGCATCGCTGCAACGATCGTCGCCGGGTTCTTGTCGTCGACGATGGTTTCAACGACCAGCTCTCCCGAACCGTCCACCGCCTTGTCGAATTTGGCCGTACGCCATTGATAATGATCGGGAAGAAGGTGGATCGTTCCGAACAGGTAAATCGTCGTATCGGCGTCTGTCACCGCCCAAAGCGCGGGTTTGGCGATCGGCGTCCTGGCGCTCGCCGCGCCGGGGGAGCCGAGCGCAAGCACCGCGAGGAGCGGGGCGAACAGCCGTTGGACAAGCTTTTTCATCATCGACTCCCAAGTGGGGAGCAGGATTTACCGGCGCAAGCTTGCCGTTTGCTGAAGAGATGGCCAAACCCCGCCGCGATGACCACCAGCCTGAGCTTCCAGGACCTGATCCTCACGCTCCACCGCTATTGGGGCGCGCGCGGCTGCGCCATCCTCCAGCCCTATGACATGGAAATGGGGGCTGGGACCTTTCACCCGGCGACGGTTCTTCGCTCGCTCGGACCCGACCCGTGGCGCGCCGCCTATGTCCAGCCGTGCCGCCGCCCGACCGACGGCCGCTATGGCGAAAACCCCAACCGGCTCGGCGCTTATTACCAGTATCAGGTGGTCTTGAAGCCAAGCCCCGGCGACCTTCAGCAGCTTTATCTCGGAAGCCTTGCGGAAATCGGCATCGACCCATTGAAGCACGACATCCGCTTCGTCGAGGACGACTGGGAAAGCCCGACGCTTGGCGCCTGGGGCCTTGGCTGGGAAGTGTGGTGCGACGGGATGGAAGTCACCCAGTTCACCTATTTCCAGCAGGTCGGCGGGTTCGAATGCAAGCCGGTGACGGGCGAGCTGACCTACGGGCTCGAGCGGCTGGCAATGTACATCCAGGGCGTCGACAATGTCTTTGACCTCAAGTTCAACGATGCGGGCGTAACTTACGGCGACATTTTCCTGGAAAACGAACGCCAGATGTCCGCTTACAATTTCGAAGTCGCCAACACCGACGCCTTGTTCGACCTGTTCAAGAAGGCCGCGACGGAATGCGAAAGCTGCCTTGCCGCTGCGCTCCCGATCCCGGCCTATGAACAGGCGATCAAGGCCAGCCACGTCTTCAACACCTTGCAGGCGCGCGGCGTGATCAGCGTCGCCGAGCGCGCAGCCTACATCGGCCGCGTCCGCGACCT
>JBDSSR010000253.1:0-5300 GCA_039928675.1 Sphingomicrobium sp.
CCGGTTCAACCGCTCGCCGTGATGACCGCCGCCGAGCCACAGATCATATTTGCCCGGAGCCCGGCCGGTCAGTGCGATTTCCGCTACATAGGGGCGGGAGCAGCCATTGGGACAGCCGCTGATCCGAAGGGTGATCGGATCGCGAGCAAGGCCGTGCTGGTCGAGCATCGCCTCGATTTTGGTGGTAAGATCGGGGAGGTAGCGTTCGGCTTCGGCCATCGCCAGTGGGCAGGTGGGCAGAGCGACACAAGCGATCGAGTTGAGCCGAAGCGCGCTCGTCCTGTCGTCGCCGGTAAGCCCATGTTCGGCGAGGAGCGCCTCGATCGTGGGACGGTCCTTTGGCTCGACGCCGACGAGGATCAAATTCTGATTTGGAGTCAGACGAAAGTGGCCCCGGTGGACGCTTGCGATCGCGCGAAGACCGCTCATCACCGATCGCCCGGGCAGATCGGACACCCGGCCGTTCTGGATGAACAGGCCAAAGTTGAACAGGCCGCGGTCGGTTTCGCGCCAGCCGAACGTATCGCCGTTGGTGGTCAGGTCGAACGGCCGCGCTGGCTCCAGCTTCGCGCCCATGCGGCGCTCAATCTCGGCGGTGACGAAGTCCAGACCCTTGTCGTCGATGGTATATTTGAACCGGGCGCGAGCGCGTTCGGCGCGGTTTCCGAAGTCCCGCTGCACCCCGATCGTGGCGTCGGCTGCATCGATCAGCCGGTCCTTGGGAATGAAGCCGATGACATTGGCCAGGCGTGGATAGGTGCGCGGTTCGTTATCGGTCCGGCCCATTCCGCCGCCAATCGCCAGGTTGAACCCCTCGACGCCCTTGTCGCCGACGATTGCGATGAAGCCCAGGTCCTGCGTGTAGACGTCAATATCGTTCGACGGCGGGATCACGAAGCCGATCTTGAATTTGCGCGGCAAATAGGTCGGACCGTAAAGCGGCTCTTCCTCTTGCGAGGTGGCGACCCGGTTTTCGCCATACCAGATTTCATGATAGGCCCGCATCCTGGGAATGACGTGCGCGCTGAGTTTGGCGGCACGCTCCGCGATTTCCCGATCGACCTCCGAATCGGCCGGATCGGCGGTGGCCATCACTCCCCGGGCATCGTCGCCGCAGGCCGCGATCGTATCGAGCAGCACATCGTGAAGGCCCTGGATGGTTTCCTTGACCGCGTCCTTCACGATCCAGTGAAACTGGAACGTCTGGCGCGTCGTCAGGCGGATCGTGTTGCCGCCGTGCGCCCGTGCAAGCTCGTCGACCTTGAGCCATTGGGCCGTCGTGCAGACCCCGCCCGGAAGCCGCACCCGGATCATGAAGGTCAGCGCCGGTTCAAGCTTCTGGCGCCGCCGCTCGTCGCGGATGTCGCGGTCGTCCTGCTGATAAATGCCGTGGAACTTCATGAGCTTGTTGCTCTCGAAGGTCACGCCGCTAGTGATTCGGTCGAGCAGGTCGGTGGCGATCTTGCCGCGCAGATAATCGCTCTCGGACTTGATCCGTTCGTCGGGCCCAAGCTTCTCCAGCGGCTGCGAAATGTCGTTTCCGCGATCGGTGACGCTAGTGGCCATGTTAGTAGACATCGCGCTTGTAGCGCTGCTCGGCCGCGAGGGTATGGACGTATTCGGAAGCCTCGTCGCGCGACCGTTCGCCAGCCACTTCGACGACCCGGATGAGCGCTTCGTGGACGTCGGGCGCCATCATCTGCGCGTCCCCGCACACATAGAAGCTGGCGCCGTTCTCGAGCCAGGCAAACACTTCGCCTGCCCGCTCAATAAGGCGGTGCTGGACGTAGATCTTGGCCGCCGTGTCTCTTGAGAAAGCGACATCGAGCCGGCTCAGAACGCCGTCGTTCAGCCATTGCTGCCATTCGAGCTGATAGAGGAAATCGCTGCTGAGGTTGCGCTCGCCGAAGAATAGCCACGAGCGCCCGGGCGCCGCGCGGGCCTCACGCTCCTGGAGAAAGGCGCGGAATGGGGCAACTCCCGTTCCGGGGCCGACCATGATGATCGGGGCGTCGTCGTCGGGGAGCCGGAAGTGCGGATTTTCCTGGACATAGACGGGCAGTTTGGAACCCATCTCGAGCCGATCGGCGATGTGAGTCGAGGCAATTCCTCCACGAGCGCTGCCGTGGAGATCGTAGCGGACCGGCGCGACTGTGATATGCGCTTCGTCGCCTACCGCCGCCATGCTGGATCCCAGCGAGTAGAGCCGGGGCTGGAGCGAGCGAAGCCCGGCAAGCAGGCTCGGCGCGTCGACTCCGGGGACCGGGAAGCGGCGCACCATGTCGACGACATGATGATCGTGCAGAAAGGCGATACGTTCCGCCGCGGCCGCAGGGCCGGTTAGCGCCTGAAGCTCGGCTGCTCCGCTCAGCTTCGCCCAGTTTTCGATGAACCTCGGGCTTGCGGTGGTGATCTCGAAGCAGTCCCGTAGTGCTTCCGAAAGCGGCATCGAGGCGCCTTTGACCGTGACACTGTCGTCAGGCGACAGGGCCGCTGCCGCGAGCAATTCGTCCACAACCAGCGCGTTGTTCGAAGCGACCAGTCCGAGCGAATCGCCGGGTTGGTAGGACAATCCCGAACCGCTCAAATCCAGCTCGACGTGGCGGGTTTCCTTGGTCGAATGACGGCCGACGATGCGGATGACCTCAAGTACCGTCGCGACAAACGGATTGCGCTTGTCGTGCTCCGCGGGCGCAGGCGAGGCGAAAGGTGCCGGCCTGGGCGACGATCCCGCGGCGGCGTTCGACATCAGGCCCGGATCGACCCCGAGCATCTCGATCAGTGAGTCGCTCCAGCCCTGCGCGGCTTCGTCATAATCGACATCGCAGTCGAGGCGGGGAGCGAGCCTGGTGGCACCCAGTTCGGCCATGCGCTGGTCGATCCGCTTGCCGGCCTCGCAATATTTTTCATAGGTCGAATCGCCGAGCGCCAGAACCGAAAAGCGAATCGTGTCGAGTCTGGGCGCGCGCGGGCCTTCGAGGAATTCAAAAAAGCCGACGGATGGCTGCGGTGGATCGCCCTCGCCGTAGGTGCTGACGATGAACACGACGTCCTGTTCGTCCTTGAGCTGCCGAACTTTATAGTCGGCCAGGTCCGACAGTTTGGGCGCTAGGCCGAGCGCGGACGCAGCGCTGGCAAATGTCTTGGCCAGATCGCGGCAGTTGCCGGTTTCGGTGCCGTAGAGGATCGTCAGCGTTCTGCCCTTCGGGGCCGGCCCGCCGCTGGCCGGGAGCGCGCCGCCGCTGGCGTGGTTCAGCCCGGCGTCGAACCCGGCGAAATAGCCGCTGATCCAGCGCGCCTGTTCGGGCGTCAGCGACTGGGCAAGGCCTTCGACCAGCTGCCATTGTTCGAGCGTCAACGCGCCCTCGTTAAGTGGAAGCTGGATCGTCAACCTGCAGCTCCGGCGCTGAGCTGAACCACCGTCCCGATCTCCTGAACAAGATCACGAGCGACCCAGCCAACCACGACCGTGACCGGCGCTCCGGCGGGAAGCTCGCTCGCCGCCGCGGCAATGTCGGCCACGTGGCGGGCAACATGGGTCTCGCTGGCAAGCGTGGCGGAGGCGATTGCAACCGCAGGGGTGGCGGGGTCGAGGCCCTTGCGAAGCGCCGTCCTGACGAACTGGTCGAGCGTCTTGCGCGGCATGTAGATGACGGTCGTGACATGGCGGTCGGCGACGCTGATCCAGTCGATGTCGGCGGGCAATTCCCCGTCCGCGCCATGGCCGGTGACGAACTGGACCCGGCGCGCGCGCTTGCGCTCGGTGAGCGAGATGAGAAGCGACGACGCCGCCCCCTGGGCTGCAGAAATGCCGGGGACGACGGCGATTTCAACAGCCGCCCGGCGGCAGGCGGCGATCTCCTCGCTCGCCCGGCCGAAGATCATGGGGTCGCCGCCCTTGAGGCGCACGACCTGCTCGCCGGACTGTGCAAGCGCGACCATCCGGGCGTTGATGTCGGACTGTTTACACGATGGTCCGCCGCCGGTCTTACCGACCGAAATGCGCCGGGCTTCGCGCCGGGCAAGCTCGAGGATTCCGGGGCCGACCAGTTCGTCGTGGAGGATCACGGTAGCGTTCTGCATCGCTCGGACGGCCTTGAGCGTCAGCAGCTCGGGATCGCCCGGACCCGCGCCGACCAGCGTCACCCGGCCGTGAGCCGGTTCAGGGCCGTCCATCAGGCTCGCCCCGTTGTCGACCGGGGCGCGGTCGGGATCGGCCCACGCCGCCGCGACGAACCGCCGCCAGAAAGCCCGCCGCGAAGCAAAGTCGGGAAGGCGGCTTTTCAGCCCCTGGCGCAAGGTCTTGGCGGCAATCGCCCAGGCCGACAGGCCAAGCGGCAGGATGCTCTCGATCCTCGTCCGGATCGACTGGCCGAGCATTGGGGCCGCGCCGTCGGTCGAAATTCCGATGACGATCGGGCTGCGGTTGACGATCGTTCCGAACTGCGCGTCGCACAGATCGGGTTGATCGATGACGTTGACTATTGCTCCGGCGGCGCGAGCTTCCCGCGCAAACCGCCGGGCCTCATCCGGCTCGGAAAGATCGGCGACGGCGATTGCCGCGTTGGCGAGATCCGAGGCGGTCCAGCTGTCGACCCGAACGACCCTCGCGCCGGCGGCCGCGAGCAGCTCCGCCTTCCAGTGTGCAGCGTCCGAGTGGCCGACGACCAGCGCCTTGCGGCCGTGAAGCCTGTGGAACAGCGGAAGGTTGGCAAGCGGGCCAATGCGGGACATTCAGGCCGCCCTGGTGCGGCCGCGTCCGCGATCGGCGACGTGAATGCCGCATTCCTTGCTGTCGTCGGCTTCCCACCACCATCGGCCGGAACGTTCGGGTTCACCCGGAACGACGGCGCGGGTGCAAGGCTCGCAGCCAATCGAGAGATAGCCACGCGCGTGGAGTTCATTGACGGGGACGCCGAGGCGCTCGCATTCGGCGACGATCGAGCCGCGCGTGCGGTCGAACAAGGGCGCAAACTTGACCAGCCCGCGGGCTGCGTCCCAGTCAATCAGCCGAACCCGCGAGCGGGTCGAGGACTGGTCGGAGCGAAGGCCGGTGATCCACGCCGATGCGCCGGCGAGCGCGCGCTTCATCGGCTCGACCTTGCGCACGTCGCAGCAGGCGAGGCGTGAATCCGTGGCATAGCGAAAGCCGTTGATCCCGGAATCGGCGACCATTTCCGCGACCGCTTCGGTCTCGGGATAAATGGCGCGGATGCGAACTGCGTAGCGTTCCTCGATCGCCTGCCACAGCCGGTAGGTCTCGGGGAACAGCCGGCCGGTGTCGATTGTGACGACGTCGA